>JBARUV010000082.1:0-18634 GCA_049645905.1 Sulfitobacter sp. | reverse complement strand
CCTGCTGGCCACCCGGAATATTCCCGTGCGGGAAATAAACTGGCTGGGGGATGCGCCGCTGATGTCGCGGCAGGAATGGCCGGTGATGGTGCGCGTCCGCTCGACCCGCCCGCCGCGCGACGCGATTCTGCGCCCGTTGACCGAGACAACAGCCACAGTTGAACTGCTGACGGCCGAGGAAGGTGTCTCCCCCGGTCAGGCCTGTGTGTTCTATGATCCCGACAGCAGCCGCATCTTTGGCGGTGGCTGGATTCACAAAGGCTGAAAAGCCCCGTCGTTATGGTGCCTTGGATACGCTATGGAGGGTCAGGGCAGCGGCCCTGACCCTTGAAATGAAATTGTGACACGCCCGTTGTGGCAGTCGGGTCACATGCGGTGAAGAACTGACCGCGCTGCGCGCAGACCGGGCGCTTCATTGCCCTGCCCCAAACGCTCCATCGTTACGGCCATCGCCTGATCTTGCAAATCCGGATTGGCCAATACATCTGCGATCGCCGCCGCAATAGGTCCTGGCTGACACTTTTCCCCGATAAATTCCGGTACAGCACGGGTCTCTGACACCAGATTGACCAATGTGACAGTGTCCACCAACAACATCCGGCTGATGATCTGGCGGCTGAGCCAGCTCATGTCATACGCGATCACCATCGGGGTGGCGGATGCCGCGAGTTCAAGGGACACGGTACCAGAAGCCGCAAGAGCAACATCAGCGGCCCGAAAAGCTGCGCGTTTTTGCGCCATAAATGCCAAGCGGTCCTGCCCCCTCGGGTCGAGTACAAGCGGCGCACCCGGCCAGTCGCGAGTCACTTCGCTGACAAGTTGCGCCACGGGGTCTGCCGCCGGTAATACCACACGCATGTCGGGGCGTTTTCCCAGCACGTCGCGCAGCGCTGCGCCGAAGGTGTCCGCGAGACGCCCCACCTCCCCGCGCCGCGATCCGGGCAACACCAGCAGCATGGGCGCGTCATCAATGCCAGTTTCTGTGCGAAACGCCTGTGCCTGCGCCTTTGTGGCGACGGGCTCAGCGACGACCGGATGACCGACAAAATCGCACGCCATCCCCGCCGCTTGCATCAGGGGTGGCTCGAAAGGGAATAAGGCCAGCACATGATCGACGCAGCGGGCCATTTTCGCCGCACGTTTCGGGCGCCATGCCCAGACGGTGGGCGCTACATAATGCACCGTTCTGATACTGCTTTTCTCTTTGACCAGCCGCGCAACCCGCAGCGAAAAATCCGGGGAATCAATCGTAATCAGAACGTCAGGGCGGGTTTCGACTACCGCCTGAGCGGTTTCGCGGATGCGCCGTTTCAGGTGGCGGTATTTCGGCAGGATCTCCGCCAGCCCCATGACGCTGAGCTCGGACATGTCAAACCGGCTGACCAGCCCCTGAGCGGCCATTTCAGGGCCACCGATGCCGTCAAACTGAACATCCGGTCGCAGGGTTTTCAGGCCGGCCATCAGCGCCCCGCCCAGCTTGTCCCCCGAAGGTTCACCCGCCAGAATAAAGACCCGCATCATCCGCCCGTGCGTGCCCAAAGCACGAGACCAAGCTGATTGGCCAGTTCCACGCAGCGCGCTTTGTCGATCACCAGAACATCGCCTGCATCAATCACCACGCCCGCCAGACCGGCACCGCCTGCAGCGTCGATTGTCTCTGGACCAATGGTGGGCAGGTCTACCAGTCGCGTCTGTTCAGGTTTTGGCCCTTTGAAAAGGATTGCCTCATGGCTTTTCGGTAGTGGACGCAGCCGCGTGATCAACGCGTCGGTTCCTGCCGCATCCTCCATGCCCATGACCGCGCCCTTGCCGATGATACAGGCCTGACCGATATCCGAAGGGCCCATCTTGGCTATATGCGCAGCCCCCAGTTCAGCGTCCGCGCGCATTTGCGCAGTGGGCCAAGCGTCAGAATAAACGCCGCCTTCAGCCAGCAGATGGGGGGCAAGATCATGTGCCGCGCGGACCGTAAACCCCGTCTTTTCAAAGAGATCGACAACGACCTTAAGCGCGCCATCATCGCCTTTTTTCAGGGCGTCCTCAAACAGCGGTAACAAGGGCGCGGTTTCTTCATCAAGCTTGGCAGGATCTATTTGAGGCCGCTCCAGCCCCCCTGCAAAGCAGACTTCCGTGATACCACGCGCGCCCAAATCAACCAGCAAGCTACCCAGCGTTTCCAACCGGAATGTCAGATCCGACGTCAGTCCGTCGGGTGCGAACCCCTCGTAGGCGCAGATCAACGGGGCGGTTTCCTGCGCCTCGGCCACCAGCGAGGCCAGCCGCCCCCGGCCTGCTATCAGCGCGAGGCTCATTTAGGGGTCAGGAAATGGCGGCCGGTATCGGCCATAATAAAATCGACAATTTCATGGACATAGTCGCTGCCGGTTTCGTCGCCCAACCTCTGGGCGCGATCCTGAAAGGTGCCCTCGCCCTGTGCCAGCATCTGAAATGCCGCCCTGAGCGCGGTAATGTCGGAGCGCGCCACACCGCGCCGTTTGAGGCCCACCAGATTGAGACCGTCCAGATCGCCGCGTGGTGCCTGCACCAGACCATAGGGAATCACATCGTTTGTCACCATTGTCACCGCGCCAATGATCGCACCATGGCCGACACGCACCCATTGATGGATACCTGACAAACCGCCGATGATGACATCGTCCTCAATGACACAATGGCCCGCAACGGCGGCAGAATTCACCACAATCACGCGATCCCCCACAATCGCATCATGCGCAATATGACAGCCTGCCATGAACAACCCGTCATCACCGACCGACGTCACCCCGCCGCCCCCTTCGGTGCCGCAGTTCATCGTGACATGTTCGCGGATGCGGTTACGTTTGCCGATCACCAGACGGCTCGCCTCGCCTTTGAACTTGAGATCCTGTGGGATTTCGCCGATGACCGCAAAAGAAAAGATCACCGTGCCCTGCCCGACTTCGGTCTGCCCCGTGACCACGACATGGCTTTTGAGAACCACATCAGCGGCCAGCTTGACCTCGGGCCCGACAACGCAGAACGGCCCAACGGTGGCGGTCGGATCGATCTGCGCGCCATCCTCGATCACCGCAGAGGGATGGATATTGCTCATGCCGGTACTTTCGGCAGATCAAGCATGGCCATGAATTCCGCCTCGGCCGCCATTTCGCCCTCGACCGTCGCAACGCCTGAGAATTTCCAGATTTTGCCACCCGCCTTACCGCGCAATGTCTTCAGGTCCATGCGCAGCACGTCACCGGGCACAACCTTGCGGCGGAACTTGCAGTTGTCGATGGACATGAAATAGATCAGCATTTCCTTGTCTGCCATGTCCAGCGCGGTCCCGATCATCACCCCCGCAGTCTGCGCCATCGCCTCGACAATGGTCACGCCCGGCATGATCGGTGTGCCGGGAAAATGGCCCTGAAAATGCGGTTCGTTCATGGTGACGTTCTTGTACCCGACGGCCGACGCGGTGCCGTCGATCTCTTGAACCTTGTCAACCAGCAGAAACGGATAGCGGTGCGGCAAAATGCGCTGGATCAGTTGGATGTCCGCGCTCAGTTTTTCGTCGCTCATTCAGATTTCCTTTTTTAGAACGGCTAGCCTTTCGACCACCGTGCGGCAAGCGTTGCCCGCCGGCCAGAGGTTTCCAGACTAGTCGGCACCAGTTCCCAGTGTTTCGTCCAGAAGGGCAATGGCATCCTGCGTGATTTCGACCGCTGATGCACTGACAAAAACCGACCGTCGGTCAAGAATAACAGCCGCTCCGGCATCGCGCATCAGCTTTTCCAGCACCGGAGCTGCGGCAGAGAGGAACACCTCGCGCGCGCGATCGAACTCTTCATTGATGGCACGACCTTTGGCAGTCTGGGCGGCGCGGGTTTCCTGAACTTTCTTGTCAAAAGCATCGGCAAGCGTGCGAAATGCTTCGGGACTGAGTGTGGCACGCTTGAGGGTGATTGCCTTTTCCTCAGCCTCCAGATCCGCTTCGATCTTGCGGTTTTGCGTGCTGAGTTCTGCGCCCTTTGCTTCCGCCTCACCGGCGACCCTTTTGCCAAAGGCACTTTCAAGGAACAGTCGTTC
Source organism: Sulfitobacter sp. (assembly GCA_049645905.1). Classification (GTDB taxonomy): domain Bacteria; phylum Pseudomonadota; class Alphaproteobacteria; order Rhodobacterales; family Rhodobacteraceae; genus Sulfitobacter. The sequence continues at coordinate 14,569 of JBARUV010000082.1, read as the reverse complement.
GGAATCAATTGTCAGGACGGGGCTGATGACGACGCCGCGTTCCAGCGGAACCTCTTTCTGCTGCTGTGACAAAACCGGTGCGGCCCCCAGGAGGGCCGTCACCAGAATTCCCGTTAGAACAGAAACCCGCACCTTAGAACGTGGTGCGCAAAGTGATCTCAAAGGTTTGCTCTTTGTCGTAGGTCTCGCTCTTTAGTGCTTTGGAGACGTTGAACTGAAGCGGTCCGACGGGCGTTTCCCAGAACAATGAAACCCCGACCACATGCCGGAATGAGCCGCCTTCGCCAACAATGGTGCCGCCTGCAAGATTGGCATCGCTCAAGTCCCAAAGGTTGCCCACGTCATAGAATAGGCCGCCCGTGATGCCGTATTCTTCGGGTAGTCCCAGCGGGAATTCAGCCTCAAAGCGCGCCACGACATAGAGGTTGCCGCCCAAGGCATCGTCAGCTGTGCCACTGACGTCGCGCGGTCCGATGCCGCCGGGTTCGAAACCGCGCATGATGCTTGGCCCCAGAATAAAGCGGTCAATGACACGGTTGTTACCGCTGCGCCAAGCCAATGCCCCGCCTTCAAGGGTGGCGCGCAGGGTCACATCTTCGTTGAAGACCTTCTTTTCGCCGATGACTTTGGCCACGGTTTTGATGTACTCAGCGTCCCCGCCAAGCCCCGCATAATCCTGACTGAACCGGAACAGAACACCCTGTGTCGGGTCTAGCCCTGCACGCCGTGTGTCATAGGTATATTCATACCCGATCGCAGAAGAAAATTGTCGCCCGGTACCAATGTCATTTTGAACCACAGCGCCATTCGTGACCGGATCGCGCGCCAGCATCTCGTCAGCGTTTGCAGTATAGCGCAGCGACAAGCGACCATTCTCGCTGACCGGGAAACTCAGGCTTGGCCGGAAGAGAAACCGTTCTGAGTCATATTCACTAAAGCTCGAGTTGGTCTCGGCATAGTCGATCTCGATCCCGAGGGCCAGATCACGCCCCAGCAGCGACGGTTCAATGAAGTTGATCCCATAGCGTGTTGCCTCGGACGCTGTCGAAACCTGCAAGGAAAGTTTCTGACCACGGCCAAGGAAATTGTCCTCGTTAAAGGTGATCGCCACGCCAATGCCGTCGTTGTTTGAGTAAGATCCGCCAAAGTTCAACGAGCCTGTCGGTTTTTCCTCGACGTTGACATCAATCAGAACCTGCTCCGAACTGGAGCCTTCACGTGCATTGACTTCGGCTGTCTCAAAATAGCCGAGTGTACGGATGCGTTCGGCGGACTCGCGGATTTCGCGCGGGTTAAAGGGATCCCCCTCCACAGAGTCAAACTGGCGCCGGATCACGCGGTCAAGCGTGGTTGTGTTGCCTTCGATATCAATCCGCTCGACAAATACGCGCGGGCCGCGGGTGATGCGGTAGGTAACGTCTAGCGTCAGATCGCGTTCATTCCGCTCGATCACCGGCTCCACACGCATGAAATCCACACCGTCACGGATGCCTTGCCGTTCAAGACGGGCAATATCCGTTTCGATCAATGTCGGCGAGTAGACCTTGCCGGGGCGGATTTTGACGATTTTCTGATAGGCGTCTGAATCCACACCGGGCATTTCGGACACAACCGAGATCGTGCCAAAGCGGAACTGCTGTCCCTCGACAATGTTGTACTGCACAAAGTAACCGTCACGGTTTTCCGTCAGTTCGGCGTTGACCGCCTGCGTGCGGAAATCGACATAGCCGCGGGAATAATAGAAATCACGCAACAGTTGCTGATCGACGGATACCCGATTTTCGACAAAGGTATCCCGCTTGACCAGACGGCGGAAAAGGCCTGCCTGCTTGGTGCCCAGAACGCGGCGCAAACGACGGTCAGAATAGATCCGGTTGCCCGCAAAGCTGAGACGTTCGATTTCGACATTGTCGCCTTCGAAGATCTCAAACACCAGATCCACGCGGTTCTGGTTGCGGCGGATGATGCGTGGGTTGACCCGTGCCGCGATACGCCCTTCGTTGGCATAGGCTTCCGAAATCACCGCTGCGTCCGCTTCCGCCTGCGCGGGGTTGAACACCCGACGCTCCGACGAAGAGATCAACGCAGTAAGTGCCTCGTCCTTGATCCGTTTGTTGCCCTCGAACCGCACACGGTTCAACGTCGGCAGTTCGGTCACCGTAATCACCAGTGTGTTGCCACGCGGTTCGATTGCAACGGTTTCAAACAGTCCTGAGTTCTGAAGGCTCTGATAGGCATCGTTTAATTGGCCGCCCGACAGGGGCGAGCCGCGTCTGATTCCGGCGCGTGACAGAATTGCGCTGTCACCGATCCGTTCGTTGCCGTTAATGACAACCGTATTGAATTGATACTGCTGCGCAATTGTCTGGCTGGCAGGAGCCATCCAAGCAGTTGAAATCAGGGCGCAAAAGGACACCCCCCGCAACATTTTCGAAATTGTATTCCGTCTTGGCTGCTCAGAAGGCGCTTGGCCCTCACCCAAAAGTCTCATGGTTCTAACCCAATCTTACGACATCTATTGGAACCTGAGTACGCAAGTGACAGGGGTTTGTCAAAAACTTGGACATGAAAAAACACCGCATGATGCAGTGTTGCTTCAGAGTGAATCATCTAGATCAGGTGCGGCAGATTATAGCGAGCCGACAAACGCCCCTGCGGCGAGCGCGAAAGTGACCGTACACAGATACAGTACACGGTCCCAATTAAGGTCCATGAGCAGACGAAAGCTGCGGTAAGAACTATTGATGGCTTGCATGGTACGCTCCTTTGTAACGAGCACAACATACGCGGAGATTAAGGCGGCAATTTGACGAATTGTGGCGTAACTGAGGCAATACCGCGCCCCAACAAGCCGCTCCGTCAGGGGCAGAAGATATCTGTCCCGAGGGCAAACACCATCAACGTCAATACCATTGCCAGTCCGATGGACATCAGGATGCGCAACGCGCCGTCGCTTGGCGGTTTGCCCGATACGGCCTCATAGGCGTAGAACACCAGATGCCCGCCATCCAGCGCCGGGATCGGGAACAGGTTCAACAGGCCCACAGCCGTGCTGAGAAACGCGATAAAGAAAACAAAGGATTGCGCGCCCTGACTGGCCATCGCACCGGATGTCTTGGCGATGCCCAGCGGGCCGCTCAGGTTGCATGTGCTGATGTTGCCCACGATCATCTGTTTGAGGCCGGACAAGGACGTCTCAATGATGCGCCAGGTGCTCGTCGCCCCGCCCCATAGCGCCTCGCCAACACCCGGACGCTCTGTGGCGGCCTCAAACGGACGCCCGCCACCAATCCCAATGAGGTATTTGCGTTCATAGGACCCGTCGTCCTGCGGTTGATCTGTGATTTTCGGAGTGAGATTGAAATCAAGCGTTTCACCCCCACGCCAGACCTTCAGCGCAACTGTCGCACCACCGGACCCTTCGACGGCCGTTCTGATTTGTTCGAAATCGAAAATCTCCACCCCGTCAATAGCGGTAATCACGTCGCCTGTCTCAAGGCCCGCGGAATAGGCCGCAGACAGCGGCTGGATCAGACTGATATAAGGCGTGCGCCAGAACGGGCCCGAGACGGTTTGTTCTTGCCCGTCACGGATCACGTCATACTCGAGTGTGCGCTGCTTGGGCAAACTGTCAAAGAAGTCATCGCGAATTTGTGCCGTCGTGAAATCAGGCACCGGCACGCCCGCGACAGCGATAATTTCATCACCGCTTTGCAGACCGCTTTCGAAATTGGGAAGGGCACGCATTTCCCCGACGGTAAGCGGTTCTTTTTCCACGCCTGACGTCATCGCAATCGCAAAGAAAACCAGAATGGAGAATATAAAGTTGAACACCGGCCCCGCCGCAACGGTCAGGCTGCGCGCCCAAAGCGGTGCCCCGTGCATGGTGTGGCGCAGCGCTTCGGGATTGTCGGCAACCTCGGCCATTGCCGCTTCGTCCTTGCCGGACGCCGCATTCGCATCGCCCGCAAATTTGACGTAACCGCCAAAGGGCAGCGCGGCGATCTGCCAGCGCGTGCCGTGCTTGTCAGGGCGTGACCACAGCACCGGACCGAAGCCAAGGGAAAATACATCCGCCTTGATGCCTGTCCAGCGGCCAACGATGTAATGTCCGTACTCGTGAATCGCCACAATCACCGACAACGCGACAACGAACGCGACGATAATCCAGATCAGACTGCCGAATTGCGGAATTAGCCCAAGAATATCCAAGTTATTGCCCTGCTCGTTTGTTTATCGCGGCTTTTGCCACCTGTCGTGCCAGATGGTCTGTTTGGGCGACGTTATCAAGGGTCATGGTGGCAGCAATAAGGCCGGCATCCCCTGACATCTGCGTCAAAGTGTCTTCAACCACCTCTGCCATTTGGCTGAAAGCGATGCGTTTGGCGATGAATCCATCCAGTGCAATCTCTTTCGCTGCATTGAAAACGGCACCGGTCAATCCTCCCGCCTCCAGCGTTTCGCGCGCGAGGCGCAACGCGGGCCAGCGGTGTTCATCCGGTGCGCGGAACTCGAATGTGCCGATCTGTGCCAGATCAAGCCGCTCCACCGGCAAATGTGCCCGGTCGGGATGGTGCAGAGCGTATCCGATGGCATGGCGCATATCAGCCGGACCGACATGCGCCATCAGCGCACCATCGCGGAACCCCACCAAAGCATGGATCAGCGACTGGGGGTGAATAATAACCTCGATACGGTCCGGTGAAATTCCAAAGTATTCATGGGTTTCAATCACTTCCATCGCCTTGTTAAACAAGGATGCGGAATCGATGGTGATCCGTTGCCCCATGTCCCAGTTCGGATGGGAGGACGCCTGTTCAAGCGTTGCGTGTTTGAGCTTTTCCAGCGGCCAATCGCGAAATGCCCCGCCCGATGCGGTGATGATGATCCGCTCGACGGCGTCCAGGTCTTCCCCCACCAACGCCTGAAAGATCGCGGAATGTTCGGAATCAACGGGCAACACCTGAGCGCCGTGCGCCCGCGCTGTTTCCAGCAATAATCTACCTGCACAAACCAGCGATTCCTTGTTGGCCAGTGCAAGGGTGCTGCCGTGTTTCAGCGCCTCCATTCCCGGTGCGAGACCAGCCACACCCACGATCGCTGACATCGTCCAATCCGCCGGGCGGGCCGCGGCCTCGACAATCGCAGTTGCGCCTGCTGCCGCTTCGATACCTGTACCATGCAGTAATGTCTGCAATTCAGCCAAACGGGTTTCATCCGCCGTTACAGCCACTTGCGCCTTCAAGGCAATGGCATCTGCGGCCAGTTGCGCGATGTTGCCCGCACCCGTGAGCGCAACCACCTCATAGGCATGAGTGTCGCGACGGATCAGGTCAATTGTGTTCTGTCCGATAGAACCGGTCGCCCCGAGGACCGTAACCTTGCGCATGATCCCCTAGCCCAGACCGGGCGGAAAACCGATTGCCTGCCCGATCACAAGAAGGAACAGCGAAGCGCCAAGCATGCCGTCAAAACGGTCCAGCAGCCCGCCATGTCCGGGAATCAGTTGCGAACTGTCTTTGACGCCCATCTGCCGCTTCATCCCTGATTCAGCGATATCCCCGATCTGCGACGCCATGGAAAGGGCGACAGAGATGCCGATCAGTTGCAGGCCCGTGCCGGAATTGATTGAAAAAAGGAGACCGACCAGCGCCGCACCTACCCAGCCCGCGGCGGTCCCCGACCAGGTTTTCTTGGGGCTGACCTTGGGCCAGAACTTTGGTCCGCCGAAATAACGGCCCGCGAAATACCCGGCCACATCTGTGACCACAACAACCATAACCAGCCACAAAAGCCAGCCGAACCCCATCTCATCGCGCACCTGCATCATGCCAAAACCGGCCAGCAGGATCATCACGCTGAACGCAATATATATTGTCCGGTTTTCTTTGAGCTGGGCAAAACCGATAAGCGCCGGCGCCAGCAAAAGCGGCAGAGCGATCCCGACTGGCAGGTAGATCGACAAAAGTACCGCAAAGCCCGTAAGAATGCCCAGTTGCAGTTGGGCGTAGCGCACGCCCGGTCGCAGCATGCCAACCAGTTCCCACACCATCAATCCGCAGATCAATGCGACCAGCAGGTGAAACACATGGCCCCCAAACCAGATACCCGTCAAACCAACAATAACCATGCCAGTTGCGGAAACCATCCGGGCGGCCAGATCGGACCAGTTTTGCGATTGGGCCATACCAGTCTCCCTTGTTTTAGGTCTTAACCGCGCCAAAACGGCGGTCACGCGCACCATATGCGGCACAAAGCCTGCCGAATTCCTCTTTCGAAAAATCGGGCCACAGCGTATCGATAAATTCGTATTCCGCATAGGCTGACTGCCACAGCAGAAAGTTGGAAATCCGCGCCTCACCACTGGTGCGAATCACAAGGTCAGGATCCGGTAAAACGTAAGTATCCAAGTATCTTGGCAGAGTTTCCTCATCCACCTTATCGGGATCGAGCTTGCCTTTTGCGACATCTAATGCAAGCCGCTTGGTTGCGCGTGCCACTTCATCACGGCCGCCGTAATTCAACGCGATTGTCAGATTGACGCGGCTGTTATGGGAGGTTGCCACTTCGAGTTCGTTCATCAGCTTGATCAACTTGTCATCCAGCCGCACCCGGTCCCCGATAAAGCGCACCCGCACGCCAAATGCGCTCAAACTGCGGGTTTCCTTGGAAATATATCTGCGAAAGAGGCTCATCAACCCTGCCACTTCGACCTGCGTACGCTTCCAGTTCTCGGTCGAAAACGCAAAGATTGTAAGATATTCCACACCAAGGTCGGGGCACGCTTCGACAACTTCGCGCACCCGCTTGGCACCGGCGTGATGTCCGAACAGACGTGGGCGACCGCGCTGAATTGCCCAGCGGCCATTGCCGTCCATGATTATTGCCACATGACGCGGACCACCTTCGGGCGCCTGCAATGGCGGACTTTTCGGGTCGATCTTCATGGACGGGCTTTCAAAATCATTAACTCTACCTTGCGCGGTGATCAGGCCGTTACCTTGCGTTCGCCCAAATCAGAGCGGTGTCCCGAAAAAAACTGCCCAAGGAGCGGCTAGCATAACCTGCACTCAAACCTGCATGATTTCGGCCTGCTTCGTCTCCAGTTGGGTGTCGATCAGGGCAATAAACTTGTTCGTCAGATCCTGCATCTCGGTTTCCCAGATTTTCTGGTCGTCCTCGGACATACCGTCTGCCTTTGCCTTCTTGATCTGGTCCATGCCATCGCGCCGGATGTTTCGAATGGAAACACGCGCGTGTTCGGCATAGCCGCCCGCGACCTTGGTCAATTGCGTGCGCCGCTCTTCGTTCAATTCCGGAATGGGCAACATGATGATCGTGCCGTTCAGCTGCGGGTTGATGCCCAAGCCGCTCTCGCGAATGGCCTTTTCGACTTTGCCGACAAGGGCCTTGTCCCAGACGTTGATGGTGACCATGCGCGGTTCGGGCACGTTCACGGTGCCAACCTGATTGATCGGCGTCATTGACCCATAGGCATCCACCATCACCGGTTCCAACATAGAAGCGGAGGCGCGGCCGGTGCGCAAAGACGCAAACTCGGTGCGCAAAGACGCAATCGCGCCGTTCATACGACGCTCAAGGTCGTCGGTATCAAGCATAAAGTCGTCTGACATCGCGTTAATCATCCCGTGTTTTGCCGTTTTCGGCTTTGAATGCGGTATAAATCATCCTGTGGCCAAAAGGCCAGCAGGGTTTCGCGCAGCGTCGTCCGTTGTTTAACCCTGAACGCGGGTATACGTTCCCTCGCCCGCCAGTATCCCTTTGAACCCGCCCGGTTCGTCCAGTGAAAATACGATGATCGGGAGGTTATTGTCGCGTGCAAGTGCGATGGCAGAAGCATCCATTACCCCCAGCCGTTTCTGCAGCACATCATCATAGCTGACCGTGTCATAGCGCACCGCATCGTCATGTTTTACCGGATCTTTGTCATAAACACCGTCCACCTTGGTGCCCTTAAAGATCGCTTCGCAGGACATTTCGTTGGCGCGCAACGTCGCCGCCGTATCGGTGGTGAAATAGGGGTTGCCGGTGCCGGCGGCAAAGATGCAGACGCGCTTTTTCTCAAGGTGGCGCACGGCCCGGCGGCGGATATAGGGTTCGGCCACTTCATTCATTGTGATCGCCGAAATCACCCGCGTGTGGATCCCCAGCCCCTCAAGCGAGGACTGCATCGCCAGCGCGTTCATCACCGTGGCCAGCATGCCCATATAATCGGCCGTCGTCCGCTCCATCCCCTGCGCAGAGCCTTGAAGCCCGCGAAAGATATTGCCGCCGCCGATGACCATGCAGATTTCGACGCCCATCTCGTGCACTGTCTGCACTTCGCGCGCGATGCGCTCGACCGTAGGCGGATGCAGGCCATACCCCAGATCCCCCATCAGCGCTTCGCCCGAAATTTTCAACATGACACGTCTAAAGGTGGTCTGAGCGGTATCAGAGGACATGGGTAGGCCTTTCCAGTGTGGGGTGTTTGCACTTTGCGCGCAAAATGTCGCAAAAGGGGGCAAGGTTCAATCCATTCTCTAACGAGCATAGCCAACTCATGCCGATAATCCCGTCCTTTGCCGATATCCTCCGTGATATATCAGTCGAACAGCCCGTGCTGATTGCCGGCCCCACCGCATCCGGCAAATCCGCACTGGCCCTTGAGATCGCGCAGGCCCAAGGCGGGGTGATCGTGAACGCGGACGCGTCACAGGTGTATGACTGCTGGCGCGTGATCACCGCGCGCCCTTCGCCAAGTGAAGAATCACGCGCGCCTCATGCGTTATACGGTCATGTCGCGGCGGATGCGCCCTATTCAACCGGCCATTGGCTGCGCGAGGTGCAGGCGCTGCTGGATCAAGGCGTGCGGCCCGTCATTACCGGTGGCACGGGCCTGTATTTTTCTGCTTTGACGCGCGGGCTTGCCGATATACCGCCCACCCCGCCCGAAATCCGGCTTGAGGGGGACGCACAGTCACTGGATGCGATGCTGGATGTCCTTGATCCGGTCACGTTGTCGCGCATTGATAGCGCCAATCGCGCGCGGGTTCAGCGGGCATGGGAAGTGCAACAGGCCACAGGGCACGGATTGGCGTGGTGGCAGGATGATACCGGCCCACCGACCCTGCCGCTGGAGGATTGCACCGGATTCGTCTTTGATGTGGACAAGGATTGGCTAAATGCCCGCATCGAGAACCGGTTTGATCTGATGCTGGAACAGGGCGCGCTGGACGAAGTCCGCGCACAAATGGCGCACTATGACCCTGCCCTGCCCGCGCATCGCGCCATCGGTGTGCCTGAACTGGTCGCCTACCTGCGCCAGGAAATGACGTTGGACGATGCCCGCGAGGCTGCGATTATCTCCACCCGCCGGTACGCAAAACGCCAGCGGACATGGATGCGGAGCAAGATGGCGGAGTGGCAGGCGATCAAGATCGGTTAGGCACTGACACTTACATATTTCTCTTAATCCTTCAGCTATCTTACTGTATACTCAGTATGAAATTGATAAATTGCGATAATTTGAATGTCATCCGGCCTCGTAGATATTACCGTTCAGACCCTCATGCAGTTCAGCGGCGGGCAAGACTGGCGGTTGCAACTGGCGCAGGATCGGCCCGAACATCTGCTGATCTGGACCACCCGTGGTCAGGGGCGTGTGCATCTGGACGGACGGCGCCGGGGCCTTGGTACGCATAATGCATTATGGATTCCGGCTGGGCATCTTTTTTCGATCGAGCTGGGCTATCAGGGCAGCGGTCTTGTCGTGATCATCCCTGCGGGCACGCCCTTGAGGTTACCGGAAATTCCGCGCCACCTGCGGATACTGGAGAATCCGGTCCAATCGGAACTCAACGCCATCATCGAAAACACGCAGCGCGAGGAAAAGGCGCGACGGCCGTTATATCCTGATGCACTTGAAGCACATGGCGCCCTGCTCTCGGTCTGGCTGCGCCGACAGATCATGCAGGAACAACATGTGCCCGACAAACGCAACGCCGCCGCGCGGTTGAGCGCGCGGTACTGCCTGATGATCAGCACTCAGTTTCGCACCGGGGTTCCCATGGCGGACTATGCAAAGGACCTCGGCGTGACCCCGACCCATCTGACCCGTGCCGTGAAATCCGCGACCGGCAAAACCGCTGCAGAAATACTGACCGAGCGGGTTCTGTTTGAGGCCCGCACCCTATTGGCGGGTACCAGACAGCCCGCGCAGGACATCGCGCGCCATCTTGGTTTTGGCTCTGCCGCGTACTTCACCCGTTTCATTCAGCAACATACAGGTAAACCACCCAGCAAGTTGCGCGGTTAGACGAGATTGCGGATCTGTCGCTTTCTGACATCGGGAATGTCGTAAATATTACATCAAACGGCGGAAGTTAACATTGACGTTTGCTGTCTGCGCATGCCTTCATGCAGGCAGGGGAAGTATATGAAGCCGCAGTACAAACAAAGATGTCGTAAGGCAGCGGTCACCCGTTCTTGATCACGAAGGCGTCTATCCGAGGCACATGCCTTGTCCACGTCAAACCGTTACAAAAGGCCTGAAATGGCCCAAACCAATCCGCAGGATCAACCTGCCAAGCCACCAACAGGGGCACTTCATGGGATTATTCATTCTTCGCCGCCTGGGCGTGATGTTACTGACGGCGCTCTGCCTGACGTTCATCGTGTTCTGGCTGACCAACCTCTATCCGAATCTGGAGAAACTCGCCAAGACACAAGGCAATTTCCGGATGTCGGACGAGGCGGTTGCGTCTTATCTGGGTGATCGCGGATATCTACAGCCCACATGGGACAAATTCGGCGAATGGCTGGGGGTGATGCCCGGCTGGGTAACGGAAACCGACGAGGGCAAAGTCTTTGGTCGCTGTTTCGCCGATGGCACCCCCCAAGCGGAGCGCCCCACCCGATGTGGCATTTTGCAGGGCGACTGGGGCTTTTCCACCGTATTCAAAGAGGACGTGGGCAGCACAGTACTGACGCGATTGGCGCTCACCGGAAAGCTGATGTTCTGGGTTCTGATGCTGATGGTGCCATCGGCACTGATTGTCGGTGTGCTGGCGGGTATGCGGGAGGGGTCAAAACTGGACCGATCGCTCTCGACCTTCTCCATCGCGACAACAGCCACGCCGGAATATGTGTCAGGTGTTATCTTTATCGCTGTTCTGGCCTCGTCCAAATTCGGGATATCTCCGGTTTTGGCCGAATGGGGCTGGATCGACAGTAAGACGCTGTTTGTCGGGTCCGCGACAAAGGCAATGGATGACGCCGATTTCTGGAACTTCTTTTTGCCGGTCCTGACCATTTCGCTTTATGGCATGGGCTATATTGCACGTATGACGCGCGCCTCGATGACCGAGGTGATGACGGCACAATACATTCGTACCGCGCGCCTGAAGGGCGTAAAATTCAGCGATATTGTTATCAAACACGCGTTACGCAACGCGCTGATCGCGCCGTTTACCGTGATCATGCTGCAAATACCCTGGCTGCTGAACGGCGTGGTGATTGTCGAGACACTGTTTAATTACAAGGGTTTCGGATGGCTGTTGGTGCAGGCGGCAGGCAACAACGACATTGAGTTGTTGCTGGCGGTGTCTGTGGTTTCGGTCGCCGTGGTTCTGGTCACCCAGCTGATTTCGGATATCGGCTATGTCTATCTTAACCCGCGCATTCGCATTTCTTAAGGGAGCAGGCACATGGAACCTTTGACATGGACGGGCGCGCTTTCGGGGCTCAACACCATCTTCATGCTGGCAATCGCAGTGTTGCTGGTCGCTATCGTCGTGCAAATTCTGGCCTCGTTTGTGAGTGTCACAGGCGCACGTGCGATGAACGCCGATGGCACTTTGGCGGCGGATGCGGGCATCAACGGGTTAATCGGAAAGGCCGTGAACTGGCTCTTTCTGGGGCTGTTGGCGCTCATCCTGATTTATCTGGTCGGCGGTATCTTGATGGGCACCGGCGCAGGCATCTTGGGGGGCATGGCGCGCCAATTCCTGCCGGTGTGGATTGCGCTGATTGTGACCTTTGTTGTCTCGATCACCTACAAGCGCAAGCTGGGCCTTTATGGCAAATTGTTTGACAGCACGGTCGGGATGATCGGATTCGCGATTGTGATGTTCTGGGTCTTTACCGGCGTGATGGGCGGTGTGTTTGACATGGTTGTGACGCACGACAGCCTCAGCCAGGTGTCGGGGATGAAGAACAAGCTACCGGGCACGCCGCTCGCTCGGGCCGAGGAAGGCGATTACCAGTGGTTCCTGCTGGGTGGCGACAATCTGGCACGCGATGTGTTCAGCCGTCTGGTCAAAGGGTCATGGGTTGTGGTGCAGATTGCGCCACTTGCCACATTGTTTGCCTTTATGGTCGGAATCACACTGGGCCTGCCGGCGGGCTATTATGGCGGGCGGCTCGATACGATCCTCAGCTTCCTTGCCAACCTGATCCTCGCCTTCCCTGTGATCCTGCTGTTCTATCTGCTGGTCACCCCGGAAATCGTGCTGACGGGTATTCCCAACTATATGGCGGTATTCCTGTTTATCTTTCCCTTGGTCTTCCTCGCGATCCTGCTCAATTCGCGGTTCTACACGCAGCCCTCGTTCCGCACGCCACTGTTGATCGTGGTGCTGGGGGTGGTTGGCTGGCTTTATCTGTCGCTGATCAGTTCGGACGGGGCGATTGTGGATACCGGCACCTACCGCATTCCGGGTCTGCCCACATTTCTCGACGGGTTTGACATCGCACCGGGCATCCTTGTGGTCTTTGTGTCTGTTGTCTTTGTGAACTCGCCCACGGTGTTTCGTATCGTGCGCGGCCTCGCGCTCGACATCAAGACGCGCGATTATGTGGCGGCTGCGCAGACGCGCGGTGAAGGGCCCTGGTACATCATGCTGTGGGAAATCCTGCCCAACGCGCGCGGCCCGCTGATCGTCGATTTCTGTTTGCGGATTGGCTATACCACCATCCTGCTCGGCACCTTGGGCTTTTTTGGTCTTGGGCTGGAGTCAGAGAGCCCGGACTGGGGCAGCACAATCAACGCAGGACGCCGGTTGCTGTCGCTGTATCCGCATGCGGCATTGGCGCCCGCGATTTCATTGCTAAGCCTTGTGCTGGGTTTGAACCTGCTGGCCGATGGTTTGCGCGAGGAAAGTCTGCGCGACTGATAAGACATCACGGTCCGGGGGCAGCCCCCCGGATCCCCGGGATTTGAACCATTTGGAAGCAGAAAGCTGCACACATTTGGTTAAAGGAGAGACAGAATGGCAAAGCCGGATTACGACGGACCGATCCTAGAAATTGACAAACTGTCGATTTCGTTTTTCACACGCCTGCGCGAAATTCCGGCGGTTATGGATTTTTCCGCCTCGGTGATGCCGGGCGAGGCGCTGGGCCTTGTGGGTGAATCAGGCTGCGGCAAATCCACAGTCGCGCTGGGCGTCATGCAGGATCTGGGCAAGAACGGGCGCGTTGTCGGCGGGTCGATCAAGTTCAAGGGGCGGGATCTGGGCGAGATGTCGGATGACGAACTGCGCGACATACGCGGTTCGGAAATTGCGATGATCTATCAGGAGCCGATGGCCTCTCTGAACCCGGCAATGAAGATCGGCAAACAGTTGATGGAAGTGCCGATGATCCATGCAGGTATGTCGGCAAAAGAGGCCCACGACCGCGCTTTGCAGGTGGTCACAGATGTCAAACTCCCCGACCCTGCACGCATTCTCAATTCCTTTCCCCACCAGTTGTCCGGTGGCCAGCAGCAGCGCATCGTCATTGCCATGGCGCTGATGTCAGAACCATCGTTGCTGATCCTTGATGAACCCACAACCGCGCTTGATGTGACGGTCGAGGCGGCGGTCGTTGAACTGGTCAAGGATCTGGGCAAGAAATACGGCACCTCGATGCTGTTCATCAGCCACAATCTGGGGCTGATTTTGGAAACCTGTGACCGTATTTGCGTGATGTATTCCGGCGAGGCGGTGGAGCGCGGCTCCATCGCCGATGTTTTCGATGAAATGCAGCACCCTTATACGCAGGCGCTGTTTCGCTCTATCCCGCTACCCGGGGCGGACAAAAACGCAAAGCCGCTGATTGCCATTCCGGGCAACTTCCCCCTGCCCCACGAGCGCCCGCCGGGCTGCAACTTTGGCCCGCGCTGTGACTATTTCGAGGCCGGTCGTTGCGATCAGGGCCAGATCCCGATGGAAAACGTTTCCGGCGATGACCGGCATCATACCCGCTGTCTGAGATACCAAGAGATCGACTGGAACGCGCCGCTGGAATTGGCAGAGGTCAAGAAAAAGGGAGAGATCGGCAGGGTTGTCCTCAAGATGGATAACCTCAAGAAATACTATCAGGTTGCGGCCAATGCGATGTTCGGGGGCGGCGATACCAAGGTGGTCAAGGCCAACGAGACACTGAGCTTTGAGGCCCGCGAATCCGAGACACTGGCGATTGTCGGGGAATCAGGTTGCGGCAAATCCACCTTCGCCAAAGTTTTGATGGGGTTGGAAACGGCCACCGAAGGGTCCATCACGCTCGACAATCAGGAAATTGGCAA
>JBARUV010000081.1:0-11210 GCA_049645905.1 Sulfitobacter sp. | reverse complement strand
TGTCTATGCCGAAGGTCTGGCAGACATGAGCGAGGATGATCTGGTCGAGGTTGCGGGCAATGTCCGTAACGGTGTGCCAATTGCCACGCCTGTGTTTGACGGTGCCAAGGAAGCGGATGTGAACGACTCGCTGAAACGTGCGGGCTTTGACACATCTGGCCAATCGGTTCTGTTTGACGGCCGCACGGGCGAGCAGTTTGCCCGTCCTGTGACCGTGGGTGTCAAATACCTGCTGAAATTGCACCACCTTGTGGATGACAAAATCCACGCGCGTTCCACTGGTCCATATTCGCTGGTCACCCAGCAGCCATTGGGCGGTAAAGCGCAATTCGGTGGTCAGCGATTTGGTGAGATGGAGGTCTGGGCGCTTGAAGCCTACGGCGCCGCATACACCCTGCAGGAAATGCTGACAGTCAAATCGGACGACGTTGCAGGCCGCACCAAGGTCTATGAAAGCATCGTGAAGGGCGAGGATAACTTCGAAGCGGGCATTCCGGAGAGCTTTAACGTTCTCGTCAAGGAAGTGCGCGGCCTCGGCCTGAATATGGAACTCCTGGATGCGGAGGAGGACGAGTAATCGTGGGGTAAAACTCCACCCTACCGGTCAACCGTAGGGTGGGTTTCCAACCCACGCGTCCCCAATGCTCCCAATTCAAGGAATTGAAAATGAACCAGGAACTGACAAACAACCCGTTTAACCCGCTCACACCCCCCAAGGTGTTTGATGAAATCAAGGTATCTCTGGCGTCGCCGGAACGTATCCTGTCGTGGTCCTTCGGTGAGATCAAAAAGCCGGAAACCATCAACTACCGGACGTTCAAGCCAGAACGTGACGGCTTGTTCTGCGCGCGTATCTTTGGCCCGATCAAAGACTACGAATGTCTGTGCGGCAAATACAAACGCATGAAATATCGCGGCGTTGTCTGCGAAAAATGCGGTGTTGAAGTGACGCTGCAAAAGGTCCGCCGCGAGCGGATGGGTCACATCGAACTGGCCAGGCCCGTCGCGCACATCTGGTTCCTGAAATCACTGCCATCGCGCATTGGTTTGATGCTGGACATGACGTTGCGCGATCTGGAGCGGGTCCTGTACTTTGAAAACTATGTTGTAATCGAGCCGGGCCTGACGGACCTCACCTACGGTCAGATGATGACCGAAGAGGAGTTCATGGACGCGCAGGATGCCTATGGCATGGACGCATTCACTGCGAACATCGGTGCCGAAGCGATCCGCGAAATGCTGGCCGCGATTGACCTTGAAGCTGAAGCAGAGCAGCTGCGCGCTGATCTGAAAGAAGCGACCGGCGAATTGAAGCCAAAGAAGATCATCAAGCGCCTGAAGGTGGTTGAATCCTTCCTTGAATCAGGCAACCGGCCCGAGTGGATGGTTCTGACCGTGATCCCCGTGATCCCGCCGGAACTGCGCCCGTTGGTGCCGCTGGATGGTGGCCGTTTTGCAACGTCCGATCTGAACGATCTGTACCGTCGTGTGATCAACCGTAACAACCGCCTCAAGCGTCTGATCGAATTGCGCGCGCCCGATATCATCGTGCGTAACGAAAAGCGGATGTTGCAGGAATCTGTTGATGCCCTGTTCGACAACGGCCGCCGTGGTCGCGTCATTACAGGTGCCAACAAGCGTCCGCTGAAATCACTGTCTGACATGCTGAAAGGCAAGCAGGGCCGCTTCCGTCAGAACCTTTTGGGCAAACGTGTCGACTTCTCCGGCCGTTCGGTCATTGTGACGGGCCCGGAACTCAAACTGCACCAGTGTGGTCTGCCGAAAAAGATGGCGCTCGAACTGTTCAAACCGTTCATCTACAGCCGCTTGGAAGCCAAAGGTCTGTCTTCCACCGTGAAGCAGGCCAAGAAGCTGGTCGAAAAAGAACGTCCCGAAGTCTGGGATATTCTCGACGAGGTTATCCGCGAACACCCTGTCATGCTGAACCGTGCGCCTACATTGCACCGTCTTGGCATTCAGGCATTCGAACCTGTGTTGATCGAAGGTAAAGCGATCCAGCTGCATCCGCTGGTCTGTTCGGCTTTTAACGCTGACTTTGACGGCGACCAGATGGCTGTTCACGTTCCGCTTTCGCTCGAAGCACAGTTGGAAGCGCGTGTGCTGATGATGTCCACGAACAACGTTCTGTCGCCAGCCAACGGCGCGCCGATCATTGTTCCGTCACAGGATATGATCTTGGGTCTCTACTACACGACTCTTGAGCGTGAGGGGCTGAAAGGCGAAGGCAAGATCTTTGGTACGGTTGACGAAGTGCAGCACGCACTGGACGCCGGCGAAGTGCACCTGCACTCCAAAGTGACTGCGCGGATCAAGCAGATCGACGACGAAGGCAACGAAGTGATGATGCGCTTTGAAACCACACCGGGCCGCGTGCGGCTGGGTGCGCTTTTGCCGCTCAACACCAAGGCGCCGTTTAGCCTGGTCAACCGTCTGCTGCGCAAGAAAGAAGTGCAGCAGGTGATCGACACGGTCTATCGTTATTGTGGCCAGAAAGAATCCGTCATTTTCTGTGACCAGATCATGACAATGGGTTTCCGTGAAGCGTTCAAGGCGGGTATTTCGTTCGGCAAGGACGACATGCTGATCCCGGAAAGCAAATGGGGTCTCGTTGAAGAAACGCGCGATCAGGTCAAAGATTTCGAACAGCAGTATATGGACGGCCTGATCACTCAGGGTGAAAAGTACAACAAAGTTGTGGATGCATGGTCCAAGTGTAACGACAAGGTCACTGACGCGATGATGGGGGCGATTTCCGCCAGCCAGAAAGACGCGGACGGGTCCGAACGTGAGCCGAATTCGGTTTACATGATGGCCCACTCCGGTGCGCGTGGTTCTGTGACGCAGATGAAGCAGTTGGGCGGTATGCGTGGTCTGATGGCCAAGCCGAACGGCGATATCATCGAAACGCCGATCATCTCCAACTTTAAGGAAGGTCTGACCGTTCTGGAGTACTTTAACTCCACCCACGGTGCCCGTAAGGGTCTGTCGGATACCGCCTTGAAAACGGCCAACTCGGGTTACCTGACCCGTCGTCTGGTGGACGTGGCGCAGGACTGCATCGTGCGTATGCACGACTGCGGGACAGAAACCGCGATCACTGCTGTAGCGGCTGTGAATGATGGTGAAGTGGTATCGTCGCTGGCCGAGCGTCTGCTGGGTCGGGTCAACGCGGATGACATCCTGCGCCCCGGCACCGAAGAAGTGCTGGTGCCTGCAGGCAACATCATCGACGAACGCATGGCTGATCTGATCGACGAAGCGGGTGTTGCCTCTGCGCGTATCCGTTCACCGTTGACCTGTGAAGCCGAAGAGGGCGTTTGTGCCATGTGCTATGGTCGTGACCTTGCACGCGGTACTCTGGTCAACCAAGGTGAAGCAGTGGGCATTATCGCCGCACAGTCCATCGGTGAACCAGGTACACAGCTGACGATGCGGACATTCCACATCGGCGGCGTTGCACAGGGTGGTCAGCAATCCTTCCTTGAAGCCTCTCATGGCGGCAAGGTGGTGTTTGACAATGCACAGACTCTTGAGAACGCCGCTGGCGAGATCATGGTCATGGGTCGTAACATGAAGCTGATCATCGCAGGCGAAGATGGCGAAGAGCGTGCCAGCCACAAGGTTGGTTACGGTTCCAAACTGTTTGTCAAAGACGGGCAGGACATCGCCCGCGGCGACAAGATCTTTGAATGGGATCCCTACACACTGCCGATTATCGCAGAAAAGTCAGGCCTGACCAAATTTGTGGACCTCGTGTCCGGTATCGCTGTCAAAGACGAGACAGACGATGCGACAGGCATGACACAGAAGATCGTGATCGACTGGCGCGCTGCCCCCAAAGGCAACGAGCTGAAGCCGGAAGTGATCCTGATCGGTGAAGACGGGGAACCATTGCGCAACGATGCAGGCAACCCGATTACCTATGCGATGTCCGTTGATGCGGTTCTGTCTGTCGAAGACGGCACAGACATCAAAGCGGGTGACGTCATTGCGCGTATTCCGCGTGAAGGTGCCAAAACCAAGGACATCACCGGTGGTCTGCCACGGGTTGCGGAACTCTTTGAGGCGCGTCGCCCCAAGGACCACGCGATCATCGCGGAAATCGATGGTTATGTGCGCTTTGGCAAGGACTACAAAAACAAGCGCCGTATCGCGATCGAAAGCTCTGAAGATCCGGATCACAAGGTCGAATACATGGTGCCCAAGGGCAAGCACATCCCGGTAGCGGAAGGTGATTTTGTCCAGAAGGGTGACTACATCATGGACGGCAACCCGGCGCCGCATGACATCCTTGCGATTATGGGTGTCGAGGCGTTGGCTGATTACATGATCGACGAGGTACAAGACGTGTACCGTCTGCAAGGTGTGAAGATTAACGACAAACACATCGAAGTGATCGTGCGCCAGATGCTGCAAAAGTGGGAGATCCAGGAAAGTGGGGATACCACACTGCTGAAAGGCGAACACGTCGACAAGCAGGAATTCGATCAGGCCAACGAAAAGGCGCTGTCCAAGAAGGGCCGTCCTGCCAAGGGCGAACCGATCCTTCTGGGCATCACCAAGGCGTCGCTGCAAACCCGCAGCTTCATCTCTGCCGCGTCCTTCCAGGAAACAACGCGCGTCCTTACCGAAGCATCGGTACAGGGCAAGCGGGACAAACTGGTTGGTCTCAAGGAGAACGTCATTGTGGGCCGTCTGATCCCTGCCGGAACCGGTGGCGCGACCATGCAGATGCGCAAGGTTGCCACAGACCGCGACAACGTCGTGATCGAAGCGCGCCGCGAAGAGGCCGAAGCCGCAGCAGCCCTTGCCGCGCCCGAAGCACCAGCGGATGATGTCGTAGGGGGTGACGTGTTCAACACGGTCATCCAGGACGACGAGAGCCGGGATTAATCCTTCCCAGCATGACTAATGTTAGATTGGCCCCTGCAACCTCTTGTTGCTGGGGCCTTTTCTTTGACCGGCAGATGTTAAGACGATAACCCTTACCCATGGCGCCAAAGTTCAAAACACAGATAAAGGGGATAATACGGTTTTCGTATTTGTCCGAAAGCGGCTATGCCATGTCGACCAAGGGTATCGATGCCGTACGCGATATTATCTATGATCCCGACCGTCTGGCGCGCCGGTTCCTGTTGTTTGAACGTCTCGCACTTCATTCTGTCAAACTACAGCACAATGCGGATTTCAAAGTGGGAGTGCTCGTCGGAGACACATTGCCCGGAGACGCCAAGGCGCACCTGAAGGCGCTCGTCAAAGATGTTCCGCAAATGCAGATCGTCACGCTACCCGTTTTGCCGATTGCTCATGCGCTGAAACGCGCGTTCAAAGCCTTGGGCGATGATCCGGACGCAACTCACACCGCGACCTTCCGACTGGATGACGATGATGCCATGCACCGTCTGACCACCGACCGTATTGCAAAGCTGGCCGATGCGTTGCTGGCCATCCGAAATGCAAAGGTTCCGTTTGCGATCGCCTTTAACCGTGGATTTTATCTTGATCCGGCGCAAGGCGAACAATTCCTGAGCGAGTGGTATGAAAAAACTCCGCTGGGCATCGGGCTCACGCTGGTGACCCCTGTCGACGCACGGATAAACGTCTATCGTCGCAATCACCGCCGTTTGGGCGAATACTTTGATTGTCACACAGAAATTGGTCGCCCGATGTACATCCGCTCGGTCCATGAAGACAACGATTCAGCCGCAAAACCAACTGGCCGCAAAGGTGAGTTATCGGCCGAAGAAGTGGAGCGCGCCTTGTGGCGCGGCTTTGGTTTGACGCTGGATGATCTGAAGGTGCTGAATGTCTCCTAACCTGATCGGGGCACTGTTGATGATGGCCTCGATGGCGTGTTTCACGCTTAACGATACCTTTATTAAACTGACGGATGGGGCGGTCCCCCTGTTCCAGCTTCTGTTCCTGCGCAGCGCGATAACCTGTGCGTTGGTGCTGAGTATCGGTCGAAAAATGGGCCCTGTGCATTTCAACATTGCGCCGCGTGACTGGAAACTGATCGGTCTGCGCAGCGCCTCGGAGGTGATCACCGCATATTTTTTCATTACTGCACTGTTCAATATGCCGCTGGCCAATGTCACAGCGATTTTGCAGGTGCTCCCTCTCAGTGTGACGCTCGCCTCGGCGCTGATCCTGCGCGAGGCGGTAGGCTGGCGGCGTCTGGTGGCTATTGCCATCGGTTTTCTGGGCGTCCTGATGATCGTGAAACCGGGGGCAGAGGGGTTTAACGTCTGGTCCATCTACGCGCTCGTTGCGGTTGTCTTCGTGACGGTGCGCGACTTGATCACGCGATATCTTTCGCGCGATGTGCCTTCTATGACCGTCACGCTGGCGACTGCTTTCTCGGTCATGGCGGCTGCGGGATTGGCTTCCCTAACCCAGCAATGGATATCGATCAGCGGCGCGCAGCTTGTGCTGATCGCGGGCTCGGCCGTGTTTGTCCTCGGCGGGTATTTCTTTTCCATTCAGGTGATGCGAACTGCGGATGTGTCGTTCACAGCACCCTTCCGCTACACTGGCCTGATCTGGGCGTTGATCATCGGCTGGTTTGTATTTGATCACTGGCCCGGATGGATGACCTTGGGCGGGGCGGCTGTTGTGGTCGCGACAGGGATATTCACACTTTACCGCGAACGCAGGTTACGGCGCTGAAAAGACGCGGCGCACTTGGTCAATATCGATGGCAAACCGTTTGCGGAACAGGACTTCCTGATCTGCTGTCAGGGGCACGACCGGGATTGCCTTGACCTTTTTTTGGCGTGAATCGTTGAAGCCATTGTGGCTGCGGACAAACATCGCTTCATCCGGATAACTGACCGCCGGCATGAATTGCGGGATTTTTTCATGGGCAAAATTCATGATTGTCATCTTGCAACCGCCCCGGATCAGCATCCCGAGTGAGGCCACATAGAACTGGCGGAAAATCTCGGCCGCTCTGATACCTTCAGCGCCGAACTCTGCGACATACCCGCGATTCCAGTCAAAGGCGACAGAGCGGCTTTGTTTGAGCAGGTCGGCACCTCGCGCAGCTGCCTCGCGCAGTTTTTCAATGAAATCAACGGATACCGCATCATCATCGTCATAACGGAATTGGAGGCAGGCGTCTTTGGGATCAAGGCGGGCCTCGTTCATGATTTCCTTCATGACTTCGCGCTGGTTGCGCGGGGGCTCCTTGTGGATAATGGCTTGCGGCAGGTCTTTGATCAGCATTTCGAGCCGGCGTTCGTGATGCGCGGGAAACTGGTCACCAATGACGATGATCAGACTGAAGTTTGGGTCTGTCTGCGCTTTCAGACAGGGAAGGGCGACCGTTTCGAGCAGTTTGAACCGTTCTTCCAAACGCTTTTCGTCGTACAGATAGGCAATGCGTTCTTCGATTGTGTCGTGCATCACCTGAAAGCCGCCCAGAGCGGGATAGGAAAAGCGGCACAATCCGATGGCTTGCATGGGCGAACTCTCACAGGATGGAATGGTCTGAGACTCAGCATATCCGACCGGCCGCACGTGTGCAGC
The DNA here is from genome assembly GCA_049645905.1 of Sulfitobacter sp. Classification (GTDB taxonomy): domain Bacteria; phylum Pseudomonadota; class Alphaproteobacteria; order Rhodobacterales; family Rhodobacteraceae; genus Sulfitobacter. The sequence continues at coordinate 3,659 of JBARUV010000081.1, read as the reverse complement.
AGCGAATGACGCTCGCTATGATTGATTGCGCGATTGCCTTGCGCTGTATACGCCACGGCTGTTGACAGCCTTTCATCAACGCCCTATACGCCGCTCATCCGGGTCGCAGGGGAATCTCCGCAGACCTGAAATCATTACTGAAGTGGTCAAGATCGACCTATTGCTGGTCCGATCCTCTGTAGCCCCACCGCCATGTTCACCTCGGTACGGGAACGTTGCGGTGCAAATGCTTTGTGGCAACGCAAAGTCGCGAAATTGAAACCGCATGGGGTGACCCTCGTGCATCCATGTGAGCTAAAACGGGGAAATCCTGAATGCCAACGATCCAACAGCTGATCCGCAAACCGCGCCAGCCTAAAATCAAACGATCCAAGTCACAGCACCTTGAAGGATGCCCGCAAAAGCGCGGCGTCTGTACACGTGTTTATACCACCACACCCAAAAAGCCGAACTCGGCGATGCGGAAAGTCGCCAAGGTCCGTCTGACCAATGGTTTCGAGGTGATTTCGTATATTCCGGGTGAAAGCCACAACCTGCAGGAACACTCTGTTGTTCTGATCCGCGGCGGACGCGTAAAAGACCTTCCCGGTGTGCGCTACCACATCCTGCGCGGTGTTCTGGATACACAAGGCGTCAAAGATCGCAAGCAGCGCCGTTCCAAGTACGGTGCCAAGCGTCCGAAGTAATATCCGATGGGTGGGGCAGGGCCCCACCTTACTCACCATCACGTAAGGTGGAGCACTGCTCCACCCCCGCCAAGAGGAAGACAACGATATGTCACGCCGCCACGCCGCTGAAAAACGCGAAGTTCTGCCGGACGCCAAGTATGGTGATCTGGTTCTTACAAAATTCATGAACAACCTGATGATCGACGGCAAAAAATCCGTCGCCGAGCGTATCGTCTATAACGCGATGACCCGCGTTGAAGACAAGATCAAACGCGCACCCATCGAAGTGTTTCACGAAGCCCTTGAAAACATCAAACCCTCCGTCGAAGTGCGCTCGCGCCGCGTTGGTGGTGCGACATATCAGGTGCCCGTCGACGTGCGCCCCGAGCGCCGCGAAGCACTGGCGATCCGCTGGTTGATCAAAGCATCGCGTTCACGCAACGAAAACACCATGGAAGAGCGCCTTGCAGGCGAACTGATGGACGCCGTCCAGTCCCGTGGCACAGCCGTGAAAAAACGGGAAGACACGCACAAGATGGCCGACGCAAACAAAGCGTTCAGCCACTACCGCTGGTAGTCAACGCATAGAAGATCGGGGCCCGGAGACGCTGGGCCCCTGACCCATTTCAACGCAAGACCTCTGAGGACATTTCCCAATGGCACGCGACTATCCGCTTCAACGCTACCGCAACTTTGGCATCATGGCTCACATTGACGCCGGCAAAACAACCTGTTCCGAGCGTATCCTGTTTTATACGGGCAAGTCCCATAACATTGGTGAGGTGCACGATGGTGCAGCCACAATGGACTGGATGGAGCAGGAGCAGGAACGCGGTATTACCATCACGTCCGCTGCGACGACCACTTTCTGGCAGCGTCAGGAAGAGCCAACAGCCGATGCCACATCCGACACCAAGTACCGGATGAACATCATCGACACGCCCGGTCACGTTGACTTCACCATCGAAGTTGAGCGTTCGCTGGCCGTTCTGGATGGCGCGGTTGCCGTGCTTGACGCCAACGCCGGTGTTGAGCCACAGACCGAGACTGTCTGGCGCCAGGCTGACCGTTATAAGGTCCCGCGCATCGTGTTCGTTAACAAGATGGACAAGATCGGCGCTGACTTCTTTAACTGCGTCAAGATGATCAAGGACCGCACAGGTGCCACCCCTGCGCCAATCCAGATCCCAATCGGTTCCGAGACCGAGTTGGAAGGTCTTGTCGACCTCGTCACCATGAAAGAATGGGTCTGGACCGGTGAAGATCTTGGTGCGGGCTGGGAACAGCGCGAAATCCGCGCCGAGTTGAAGGATCAGGCCGAAGAATGGCGCGCCAATCTGATCGAAATCGCCGTCGACATGGATGACGACGCGATGGAAGCCTATCTTGAGGGCAATGAGCCTGACGTGGACACGCTGCGCAAGCTGATCCGCAAGGGTACGCTGGCCATCAAGTTCATTCCGGTTCTTTGTGGTTCCGCGTTCAAGAACAAAGGTGTGCAGCCTCTGCTGAACGCTGTGATCGACTATCTGCCAAGCCCGGTAGACGTTGTCGATTACATGGGCTTTAAGCCCGGCGACGAAGAAGAAATCCGTAACATCCCGCGTCGTGCGGATGATGATATGGCATTCTCCGGACTTGCATTCAAAATCATGAACGACCCCTTTGTGGGCACGCTGACGTTCACGCGCATTTATTCCGGTAAGTTGAACAAGGGTGATACGCTCTTGAACTCGACCAAAGGCAAGAAAGAACGCGTGGGCCGCATGATGATGATGCACTCCAACGACCGCGAGGAAATCTCCGAAGCGTTCGCGGGTGACATCATTGCGCTGGCAGGTCTGAAAGATACCACAACAGGTGATACGTTGTGTTCTGTGAGTGACCCTGTGATCCTCGAAACGATGACCTTCCCTGATCCGGTTATCGAAATCGCGGTTGAGCCTAAGACCAAGGCCGACCAAGAGAAAATGTCGATGGGTCTGGCACGTCTCGCAGCCGAGGATCCGTCCTTCCGTGTGGAAACTGACATTGAAAGCGGTCAGACCATCATGAAAGGCATGGGCGAACTTCACCTCGATATTCTGGTGGACCGTCTTAAGCGTGAATTCAAGGTTGAAGCCAACATCGGTGCCCCACAGGTTGCGTATCGCGAGACGATCTCTCGCGAAGCCGAAGTCACCTACACCCACAAAAAGCAGTCTGGCGGTTCCGGTCAGTTTGCTGAGGTGAAGATGATCCTGATGCCAACAGAGCCAGGCGAAGGCTATTCCTTTGAATCCCGCATTGTTGGCGGCTCAATTCCCAAGGAATATATCCCGGGCGTTGAAAAAGGCATCAAATCGGTTATGGACAGCGGCCCACTGGCTGGTTTCCCCGTGATCGACTTCAAGGTGGCACTGATCGACGGTAAATTCCACGACGTGGACTCCTCCGTTCTGGCGTTTGAAATCGCTGGCCGGATGGGCATGCGCGACGGCATGAAGAAGGCTGGAGCCAAACTGCTTGAGCCGATCATGAAAGTCGAAGTGGTCACACCCGAGGACTATACCGGGGGTATCATCGGTGACCTGACATCTCGTCGCGGTCAGGTTCAGGGTCAGGACACACGCGGTAACGCGATTGCCATCGATGCACAGGTGCCGCTGGCCAACATGTTCGGCTACATCAACACGCTGCGCTCCATGTCATCAGGCCGTGCGAACTTTACAATGCAGTTCAGCCACTACGAACCTGTGCCACAGAACATCTCTGACGAGATTCAAGCCAAATTTGCATAACGGGATGGCGGGGCGTACCCCGCCCTACCCCAAAACCGTAGGGTGGGTGAAAACCCACCATCCAAAATGAAAATAAAGGAGACCTCCCCATGGGCAAGGCAAAGTTTGAACGCAATAAACCGCACGTTAACATTGGCACGATTGGCCACGTTGACCACGGCAAGACGACGCTGACGGCGGCGATCACCAAGTATTTTGGTGACTTCCAGGC
>JBARUV010000080.1:0-39494 GCA_049645905.1 Sulfitobacter sp. | reverse complement strand
CGACCGGCGATCCGACCAGACTGGCTGACGGAGCCGTGGTCCAATTGTGAGTGCAGCTTGTCGCGCGGCTGGTTCGAAATCATGTGCAGCGGGTAGGTTCGCGCGTTGCCCAGCCATTCCAGTGGCTCCATCCATGTGGGGTGACCGGGACAGTCGTCATAGCCAAAATCCGCAATGGTTTTCGAGAATAACTCGATCTTGCCGCTTGGGGTGTTCAAGGGATGGGCGACAGGGTCACGGCGGAAATCCGCGAACATGATAGTATCGCTTTCCGGCGTTGGAATCTGAAAGGTCCCGTCGCGCTGGAAGCTGTCCCAGTCAGGCAGGCTGACCCCCTCACGGGCGGCGGATTGGCGCGAAATGTCATAAAGCCAGCGCTGCCAATCTCCGGGGCTGCGCCCTTCGGTAAAGGCCGCCTCAACCCCCATTTCATGGGCAATGCCCCGCAAAATGTCGTGGTCGCTTTTGGCCTGACCCACAGGGTCGATAGCTTGGTCCATTACCACCTGGAATGGGTCCTTGGGGGTCAAGGCAATATCGCTGCGTTCAAGGGGCGTCGTGCACGGCAGAACGATATCGGCATGACGTGCCAAGCTGTTCCAGCACCAGTCGTTGACAATCACGGTTTCAGGGCGCGCCCATGCCTGCCGCATGCGGTTAAGGTCCTGATGGTGATGAAACGGATTGCCGCCAGCCCACCAAACCAGCCTGATGTCAGGATAGGTCAAGCGCTGACCGTCATAGTCAAAAGGCCCGCCGGGGTTTTCCAGCATCTCTGTCACCCGTGCCACCGGGATGAAATCCGGCACAGGGTTCCGCCCCTGTGGCATGGAGGCGTATGATATCTGCCGCCTTTGCAGGCCAACGTTGTTCATTGCGGAATAGCCAAAGCCCAGCCCGGTTCCCGGCAGACCGATCTGCCCCAGCATCGCCGCCAGCGCAATGGCCGCCCAGAACGGTTGCTCGCCGTGGTCCTGCCGTGTCAGTGACCAGCTTACCGAGATCATCGTGCGCTGACGTGCCATGCGATGTGCCAGGGTGCGTATCGTATCGGCAGACACAGCACAGATTTCAGCGGCCCAATCAGCAGTCTTCGGGATGCCATCCGTCTTGCCACTGAGGTAGTCGGCAAACGCGCCGAAGCCCGTGGTATATTTGTTCAGAAACGCTTGATCATGCAAACTCTCGTCCAGCAAGACATGGGCCAGCCCGAGCATCAATGCCGCGTCGGTTGAGGGGCGGGGAGCGATCCAATCCGCTTGCGCGTTCTGCGCCATATCCGTCTTGAGCGGCGAAATGTTAACGAACTCCACTCCCGCCTCGACAGCGGCTGTGACCCCGGCCTTCTGGACATGCGCCCCAAGCCCGCCTTGGGAAATTTGGCCGTTTTTCAGGGGGACCCCACCGAAGGCCACAAATAGCTGGCAGTGTTTGGCGATGGATTGCCAGCTTGTTGTACTGTCCAACGGCCCCCTGAAGTCGCCGAGCACATGCGGCACGACGACCTCTGCTGCGGCAAAGCTGTAGGTGTTTTTGGAGCTTGTGAAGCCACCGATACAATTCAGAAAACGTTTCAATTGGCCTTGAGCATGGTGAAACCGCCCCGCGCTGGCCCATCCGTAAGAACCGGCATAGATCGCACTATTGCCGTGGGTTGCCGTCACGCGTTTTAGCTCTGCGGCGACCAATCGGTCTGCCTCTGCCCAACTCACTTCGACAAAGGCGTCCTCACCGCGCAAATGACCTGCCGTGCCCGGCCCGCCCTCCAGCCAACTTTTGCGCACCATTGGGGCGGTGATCCGTGTAGGTCCCTCCAACACACCGGCAATACCCTGGCCAATAGGCGACGGGTCGCCGTCCTGGTCGAAGGCGCGTAATCCGGTGACGTGGCCGTCCTTCACGTCGACATAATAGGTTCCCCAATGGGCGCTGGTCAGTCGGTCGCGGGGGGGCTGGTTCACGGGGGTGTCCTCCTGTTTTGCTGTCATGATCGCCAATGTCCCAAAACAGTCAACGGCAACGTCATGATCGATGCTCTAAAACATTGTCATTGTTCTCCGGATGAGGAATGAATTGACAATCAAATCAAAGGATAAGCGCTATGGTGACGGACGCACAAGATCTTCCACTGCTGGGCTATGTTGATCGCCTCTCGGCGCGCCCCGGCGAGACGCTGAATTTCAAGGTCTCCAGTACGGCGTCCACCCCTTTTCAGTCCCGCCTTACCCGTTCCATCAGTGCCGACCCTAATCCCGACGGTCCGGGCGTCGTCGAGGAAGATGCTTCCGAATATTTCGCGTCCGCGCATTACCCCTCGGTGCATCGCCCATTCTCAGCCGGGTCTTACGGGTTGGCGCAAGCCAGCATTGACGCAGCCCCGACATCCGAAGTTGTTTTGTCGGCCCGCATCTATCCCACTTTGCGTAGCGGGCAAGCGCAAACAATTCTGAGTATCGGGCGCTATGATCTTAGGCTTGATGCGGGAGGAGGCGTCGCCCTTGCCATTGACGGGCGCGTGATCGGGATAAGCGATCCGCTGTCTCTGCGACGCTGGTCCACAGCTGAGGCGCGGATCACGCGAGACAAGATCACCCTTTCGCAGCGCCCTATTGGGCACAAAGTGGACATGTATCAGGAAATCACCGGTCAAGGTATCCTCGACCTGACCGTCTCGGGGCGGCCGACAATTGCCGCACATTGGATCAACGAGGTGCCAACGCAGCATTTCAACGGAAAGATCGAGGCGCCGAGAGTCACGGCTGACGGGACGGTAATCTGCCAATGGGACTTCTCAGACGATATCCCAAGCAGCACCGTTCACGCGCAAGCCGGCCCGGACTTGGATCTCATCAATTACCCCGCCCGCGCGGTGACGGGGTCTGTGTGGGACGGATCAGAGATGAACTGGACCCACAAACCGGCCCATTACGCAGCGATTCATTTCCATCAAGACGACATCTACGATTTCGGTTGGGACACGGACTTTTCCTACACATTGCCCGATGACATCCCGTCTGGCGTCTACATCATGCGGATAAGCTGTGACGAGCACGAGGACGCGATCCCGTTCTTTGTCTGTCCGCCCTTAGGGCAGCCAAAAGCAAAGCTCTGCGTGCTGGTTTCGACCTTTACCTACACGATCTATGGCAACCACGCACGGCCCGATTACAAGCCGTCTTGGCAAGACAAAATCCGCGACTGGGGGGCATACCCCTACAATCCTGCCGCGCATCCGCAATACGGGTTGTCCACTTACAATTACCACGCAGATGGATCCGGGATCTGCCATGCCTCGCACAAGCGCCCGTTATTCAATCTCAAACCCGGCTATTTCACTTTCGGAGACACCGATTGCTCAGGCTTGCGGCATTTCCCCGCTGATATGCATCTGATCGCATGGTTGCACTCCAAGGGGATCGACTACGATATTGTCACGGACCGAGAGTTACACGATGACGGCGTCGCCGCTATTACGGGCTATGATGCAGTCACCACCGGCACGCACCCGGAATATCACACGAGCGAGAGCCTCAACGCTTTGCGCGATTATCGCGACACTGGCGGCCATCTGCTCTATCTCGGCGGGAACGGGTTTTACTGGCGTATTGCTGTGCATCCCGAAAGTGACGATGTGCTCGAAATCCGCCGTGCAGAGGATGGAATCCGCGCGTGGGCTGCCGAGGCGGGCGAGTATTATAACGCCTTTGACGGCACTTATGGCGGATTGTGGCGACGCAACGGGCGGGCACCGCAAGACCTTGTTGGGATCGGATTTACCGCGCAGGGTGAATTCTTTGGTGACCCGTACCGCCGGCTAGCCATTGATCCGGCCTATGATTGGGTCTTTGAAGGCGTTGAAGGTGAGCTCATTGGCGACTTTGGGTATTCGGGAAATGGTGCTGCAGGGTTCGAGCTTGATCATATGGATCACCGGCTAGGGACACCGGATAATGCCGTTCTGCTGGCCCAATCAGTTACGCGCGACAATGGCTTTATGCTGGTCCCAGAAGAACAGCTTACCCATCTGACAAATCTAACAGGCGGTAGCACGAGGGACGCGATGCACGCGGATATGGTCCTGATTGAATATCCGGGCGGCGGATTGGTTTTCGCTACAGGGTCGATCACATTCTGCGGCAGTTTGCCGTGGAACAATTTTCAGAACGACGTGTCCCGGTTGCTCCTGAATGTCATGACGCATGTGTTAAGGACAAGTTAGGCAGCTGTGCGCCACTATGGCAAGACACGATGCACTGCGCAAACCGGCTTCGAACCGAACCTGCATATTCGTTGCTACCAACCGAACGGCTCTTCGTTCAGTGCCTTCATCCGCGAGATCAGCGACGTATCCATACCGCCATACTTCGCACGCCACGTGTAGTGACTGGCCGTGTTCATCCCATGCTCACGGCAAAGACCCGCAACAGGCACACTACTTCCGGCTTGGTACAGAATGCCCTTGATCTGGGCTTCGCTGTATTTAGATCTTCTCATTCGTTCTTCAGGAAGTTCTACCTCCAAGCAACTCCATTTCACATGGTCTGCAGCTTTCTCTGAACTGATGCTGACCGAGCGATCTCGGAGAGATCACGACACTCGACGAACGCTGAGGCAATTCGCGTGATGGAACCGGCGGACCAATTGGACCCGCCGAGATCCGTGCTTTTCAACCCTCTGATCGAGGCCAATCAACAGGCCCGACAGCCTCACCGCATGAGCGCGTCAATGTGGATTGGAAACGACCTTACTCTTTTGCCGGTGGCATGCCACACGGCGTTAGCGATGGCGCCGACGCTGCCGGTGATACCGATTTCGCCTACCCCTTTGATCCCGAGTGCATTCACGAAAGGATCTTCTTCATCCACAAGTAGCGCCTCCACCGAGGGGGCATCCGCGTTCACTGGAATATGATACCCTGCCAAGTCGGCGTTGACCGGACGGCCCGTGCGCTTGTCGTGCACGCCTTCTTCGTGAAGGGCGAAACCGATGCCCCAAATCATGCCGCCAGTCAGCTGGCTCGTTGCAAGGCGCGGGTTGATAATCCGGCCTGCCGCGAATGCACCAACCAGTCGCGTGACCCGTATCTGGAACAGGTCCGGGTCAACCTTTACCTCGGCAAATACGGCGCCGTGCGAGAACATCGCGCGGGCATCCGCGTTGGCCGGGTCCCGGCCGCCAGTTCCCGTTCCCTCTATCTCGGTCAAGTCGGCGCGGGCCAGTATGTCCTCATAGCTTTCGCTGCGACTGTCGTCGTCGGCGCGATAAAGACGTCCGTCCCACGCCTCGACTCCGGCATTTCCTGCACCAAATAGCGGAGAGTCCGGATCGCTTAAGGCAATCTCGGCCAACCGCCGGACCGCGTCGCCACCGGCCTCGAAAAGTGCACCTCCAGCTGACGCCGTGTGGCCGGAACCTCCGGCGATACCCCCGTTTGGCTGATCGGATGTGCCCGAACGGAATTCGACCTTGTCGATGGGCAGGCCCACCCCGTCGGCCGCGATCTGTGCCAGAGCGGTCCAGGCACCTTGTCCCATATCGGCACCTGCGGTTTCTACCAGTGCCGTGCCATCGGCCCGAAGGACCGCGCGCGCCTGTGCTGGAAACATTGGTGCGGGGAACAGCGCTGAGCCGATGCCCCAGCCAACGAGATGACCGTCATTATCGCGCATTTTGCCGGGTTTAATCGGGCGGCTGGCCCATCCGAAACGCTCGGAGGCTACCGTATAACATTCACGCAATGCTTTGGATGAAAAAGGTTTGCCGCTGGCCGGATCGGTTTCGGCGTAGTTGTGCAGACGGAAATTGAGCGGGTCGATCCCCAACGCTTCAGCTGCCTCGTCCATAGCGCATTCCAGCGCTGCAGAACCTGATGCCTCGCCGGGTGCGCGCATCGGCCCGGGTGTACCGGTGTCCATGCGCACAGCGTCATGGGTCGTCCGGATCGCCGGACTGGCATACATGTTGTGCGAGGCATTCGCAGCCGGTTCGATGAAATCATCAAAGCTGCTGGTCGAGGAGGTCGCCTGATGGTCCAGCGCGGTCAGGTGCCCCTGCGCATCTGTGCCGAGTTTTACCACCTGTCGTGTTGCACCACGATGTGCGACCGGGCCGAACATCTGGTCCCGGCGCAGCACCAGTTTGACCGGTCTTTGCAGCATCTGCGCCGCCAAAATCGCGAGGATTTGCGGGCCGACGATGATCGCTTTCGACCCGAAGCCGCCGCCGAGATACGGGCTGCGCAGGGTCACGTTTTCAGCCGGGATTCCGAAGTAGGCGGCGAACAAACCTTGGGCCATGACAATGGCCTGGTTCGGGGTGTCGAGGGTCAGCCGGTCACCATTCCATTCCGCCACTATAGCATGCGGCTCCATTGCATTGTGATATTGCAGCGGCGTTTCGATCTGGGTTTCGGTGACCTGCATAGCAGCGCTCATTCCGGCCTTGATGTCGCCCTTAGAGAACCTCGGCTCGCCGCCGATCCCGACAGCGGGCGGATCGTAGCGTTCGCCAGCATCAAAACCGATCCGCGCGGGTTCAGACTCGTAGCGCGGTGCCAGCAGTCGTGCGCCCTCGGTTGCGGCCTCGAGGGTATCCGCGACGACAAGCGCGATTGGCTGACCAGCATATCGCACAGTATCGTTCTGCAACACCTCTGTGCGCCAGGCGAACATGTGGAACTTTTCGTCCGGATCAACATGCAGTGGTGGCCGGTTCCCGGGCGTGATGACTTCGATCACGCCGGGATGTGCCTTGGCGGCTTTGACATCAAGGAACGTCACTCGACCGCGTGCAATGGAAGACGAAGCGAAGACCGCGTGCAATAGCCCGTCGGGCAGGTTGTCAGCGGCAAAGGTGGCTGCACCTGTGACCTTTGCAGCACCCTCGCGGCGGGTCATTGATTGGCCGGAATTCGATCCAAGACGGACGTGACCGGTGGCTGGTTTAATTGTATCATGCATGGGGAGAAGCTCCATTTTCGGATGCGAAGACGGAAGCCGGCAACGCGGGCATGCGCGGGGGCGTTCCGGCTGCGGCAAGTTTCAACGCACGGCAGATCACGCGCTTGGCAAGGTCAATTTTGAAGGCGTTGTCACCCGAAGGCGTCGCACCTTGTAGGGCTAGCGCGGCGGCCTGTGCAAAGCTCGCGGCATCGGGTTTCGCACCGACAAGAACCTGTTCGGCTGCGGCGTTGCGCCACGGCCGCGCCGCCACACCACCAAGGGCGATGCGCGCTTCAGCGATCAGGTCGCCATCCATGCGCAACATCGCTGTGGCAGAGACCAGAGCGAAGGCAAAGGAGGTCCGCTCGCGGACTTTCAGATAGCGCGCGTTTGCTGCGAATTTTGTCGCATCCTTTGGCAGGCGCAAAGCCACCATCAACTCGCCGGGTGCGAGCGTTATGCCACCGGGCGATGTGGCATTGGGCAGTACGTGGAACTCGGCCAGCGGGACATCGCGGCGACCGCTTGGTCCCTCGATTTCGACCACCGCGTCGAGCGCCACAAGCGGCACGCAGAAATCCGAAGGATGCGTCGCGATACACGCATCGGTCCAACCCAGCACCGCGTGGCCCTTGGTTTCACCGCCGCGCGCGTCACAGCCCACGCCGGGATTCCGTCGATTGCAAGCGCTGTGGGCGCCATAAAAATAGGCGCAACGGGTGTGTTGCATCAGGTTGCCGCTGACGGTCGCCGCGTTCCGGATCTGGGGAGAAGCACCGGACAGCGTCGCCTCAGCCACTGCCGGGCAAGCGGCGGCAAAGGCAGTGTCGCGGGCGAGGTCGGCGTTCCGGACAAGCGCACCGATCCGGATTGAACCGTCCTCGAGCATCTCGATTTGATCAAGACCGGGCAGCCGGGTGATGTCCACCAGTTTGCCCGGATGCGCGACACCTACCTTCATCAGGTCGAGCAGGGCTGTGCCGCCGGCAAGATATGCTGACCCAGGTTCGGAACCTTCAGCGATGGCTTCGGCAAGCGAAGCCGGGCGGACATAGTCAAAGCGGTTCATGCGTCGTTCCTTTCGAAATCCACGATCCGCTGCTGCGCTTCAAGCACAGCAGCGGTTATTCCGGGATATGCCGCGCAACGGCAAATGTTGCCGCTCATCCCTTCACGGATGCGTTCAGGGTCGTTTCCCGCGTCCCCTTCTGCAATCAAGCCAACAGCGCTCATGATCTGGCCCGGGGTGCAGTAGCCACATTGAAATCCGTCGCATTCGATAAAGGCGGTCTGCACTGGATGCAGCTCATCGCCCTGTGCCAAACCTTCGATGGTCGTTATGTCCGCGCCTTCAACACTCATCGCGAGGGTAAGGCAGGAATAGATCCGGCGGCCATCAACCAGTACGGTGCAAGCGCCGCACTGGCCTCGGTCGCAACCCTTCTTGGTCCCGGTCAAACCGATCCTGTCGCGCAGGGCGTCAAGCAATGTGGAGCGTGCATCGTCCAATGGCACGTCGTGGCGGTCACCATTAACAGTAAGGCTGAGAGTTAAGGGCATGTTCCCTCCGGTGTTGAATGTTGGTGCGCCAAAAAATACGCGGGCTCTTTCGCCCGAGTTGCATTTTGTGCAATCTGGGGCCGGGCTGAGTTGTCCATTGCAATTCTTATACGGAGGTACCCTCCGTTTATCAAGTGAAAAAGGAGCGACCCGGGAAATGGGCCACGAAGACGCGAAATCCGGTAGGCAACCCCGTGCAGATTCCGTCCGCAATCGAGAGCGGTTGCTGGAAGCGGCGCGACAGATCTTCTCGATCGGCGGTCCGGACGCGAGCCTCGAGGCGGTTGCCCGCAAAGCCGAACTTGGCATCGGAACGCTCTACCGCCATTTCCCGACGCGGGAGTCGCTGTTTCAGGCAGTCTACCGCCGCGAGGTAGACGAGATGGTTGATCTGGCCGAAACCTTCGCGGCGGACCCCGACCCGGTTCTTGCCTTGCGAAAGTGGATGCACGCGAGCATCCACATGGTGGCAACGAAACGTGGCATGTTGACCGCCCTCTCTCCTGCAATGGACGGCTCCCCCGAGTTCTTCGCCGAAGCATCCGCGCGCCTCATGAAAGCCATAACAAGCCTAATGGATCGCGGCGTCGCGGCGGGCCGGTTAAGGGATGATATTACACCTGACGAGCTGATGCGGGCCTTTATAAGCATCTGCTACATGCCCGAAAAACCAGGCTGGCAGAATACAGTTGTCCGATTGCTCGATGTATTCGTTGACGGCCTCGCAACGGGTCCGCGTGGTCCCGGAGCATAGTGTTTTTGAGGTGCACGACAGTGTGCTTGAGAAGAAGTGCAGGCGTTGATCCCATCCAATCTCTTGCAGATGAAATACGGGCACTATTAAGCCTCAGTTGTTGATCAGCAGCCGGATCGCGTATGCAACTATAGCCAAGGCAAGGACGCTGCCCACCCATAGGGTGATGAACCACCCGATGCGCCGCAGGAATGTGCTTTTCATCAGTGATACCCAACTTCAGGGTCAATTTTCCCGCGGAACACCCAGTAGGCGTAAGCCGTATATGCAAGGATCATCGGCACAAGTACCAGAGTGCCGACCAGTGCAAACCACAAGCTTTCGTCAGGTGCGGCAGCGTCAACAATCGTTAGTCCCGGTGGCACGATGTGAGGGTAAAAACTGATCCCGATCCCGATGAAGCACAGGACAAAAATGCTGAGAGCCGCGAGAAACGGTTGCGCGTCTTTTCCCGCATTCAGCCCGGTGAAAAGGGCCCATGCGGCGATGAAAACCGCAGCAGGCATAATAACGCTAAAGATGCTGCCCGGGAGATTGAGCCACCGCTGGAAATATTCCGGATCCTGAAACGGCGTAAGTATGCTGACGAGGCCAATAAAGCCTAGCGTGGCTGCACCGAGCCACCACGCATAGGTTTGCATGCGCCGCTGCAAACTGTGCTCTGTTTTTAGAATAATCCACGTCGCACCCAGCAAAGCATAGCCAACAACCACAGCCAGCCCTGTGAGAAGTGAGAATGTGCTCAACCAGTCCCACCAACCGCCCGCATAGGCGCGATCCGCGACTTCAATGCCTTGTACCAAAGCACCAAGGGCGATCCCTTGCATGAACGCTGCAATAACTGATCCGCCGCAAAATGCGACATCCCAAACAGGCTTCCACCGTTCAGTGCGCCAGCGATATTCAAAGGCGACGCCCCGAAAGATCAACGCCAGCAGCATCAGGATGATTGGCATATAGAGTGCGGGCATAATCACGGCATAGGCCAGCGGAAAGACCGCGAAGAGACCACCGCCGCCCAGCACCAACCAGGTTTCGTTACCATCCCAGATTGGTGCGATAGAGTTCATCATGGTGGCTTTTTCCCGCTCGCCTTCAGCCAGAGGGAAAAGAATACCGACACCAAGATCGAAACCGTCGAGGATGACGTACGTCAGGACAGCAAAAGCAATAATCCCGGCCCAGATAAATGAAAGTTCAAACATCGTATTTTCCCTTACTCGCCCGGAAGTGGATCGGAGTCAGTCTGCAAGACCGGCGTAATTCCCGCAGTACGGATCGGCCCCTCGTTGAACCCCAGATGCGGGGCCGTTACCGGGTTGTTCATCATCCGCAGAAGATAGAATGTTCCCGCGCCGAAGATGAAAAAATATACCAGAATGAACGCAATCAGCGAGGCGGCGACGGCAGGTGCGGCAACCGGTGCCAGACTATCGGAGGTCCGCAGCAGGCCATAAACGGTAAATGGTTGCCGCCCGACTTCGGTTGTTATCCAGCCAGCAAGGACCGCGACAAAACCCATAGGCCCCATGACGATTGCAGCGCGGTGGAGCCAGCGGTCATTGTAAAGCCGCCCGCGTGCGCGCCGCCACAGGCTCCATGCGCCAAGACCGAGCATCGCAAAACCGAGGCCGACCATGACCCGAAAGCTCCAGAATATGATCGCCACAGGGGGCTCATCCTCGTCAGGTATCGTGTCGAGACCATCAAGCGGCGCATCCCAATGGTGTTTGAGGATAAGGCTCGACATCTTGGGTATCTCGACGGCGTAGTCGATCCGCTTTTCTGCCGGATTGGGAATGCCGAACAGGATCAAGGGCGCGCCGTCAGGGTGGCTGTCGTAATGGCCTTCCATTGCCATGATCTTGACCGGTTGATGCTCCAGCGTATTGATCCCGTGGAAATCGCCCGCCAGAATTTGCAGCGGCGCGACAACAATCAGCATCCACATCGCCATCGAGAACATGCGCCGCGCCGGCGCGTCCTCCAGATCGCGCAACAGATGAAGGCCGCCAACCCCGCCCACGACAAGAGCGGTTGTCAGGTATGCCGCCAAAACCATGTGAACCAAGCGGTAGGGAAAGGACGGATTGAATACGATCTGCCACCAGTCCTCGGGCACAAATTGGCCCAACTCATTGATGCCGTAGCCTGCAGGTGTCTGCATCCACGAATTTACCGACAAAATCCACGTCGCGGACATCAGCGTGCCGAAAGCGACCATCGCGGTGGCAAACATGTGGAGCCCGTCCCCCACCCGTTCACGACCAAACAACATGATTCCCAGAAAACCCGCTTCGAGGAAAAAAGCCGACAGCACCTCGTAGGCCATCAAAGGTCCGAGTACCGGCCCGGTTTTGTCAGAGAAGACAGACCAGTTCGTGCCGAATTGGTAGGACATCACAATGCCCGAGACGACCCCCATGCCGAAGGCTACCGCAAAGATCTTCTTCCAATAGTTGAAGAGCGTCAGATAGGTGTCGTCCCTTGTGCGCAGCCACAGGCCATTGAGGACCGCCAGATAGCTGGCCAGACCGATGGAGAACGCGGGAAAAATAATATGAAACGACACCGTGAATGCAAACTGCATTCGGGCCAGTGTCTCTGCGGTGAAAGTGTCAAACATTGTCGTCTCCAGCCAGTTCTTCGCGTTGGCGTTAGTCGTTCTTCGCACCTAATTCGTCTGCTGCAGCAACGCCGTCCTTTTGACGGTCAATCATCGCAAGCCAACGGTCGGAGCCTTCGAGGAACGCGTCCATTGATACCATTCCATCTTGCGCAGCGTCGTTAAAAGACAAGGTCATACCTTCCTGCATGCGGCGACCTTTTGCGTTTCCATACCCGTTGGCTTTCATGACCCGATCTTCGGGAAAATCGGTGACCGGTGCAACCTCTGGTATCAAAAGGGCAGGGTTGGGGCCGGCAATTACTGCGCAAATGCCGGTTCCTTCACTGTTTTGCGCCTTTTAGGAGAGGCGCGGCTATAGCTTAACGGTGCGCAGATATGGCCGGATCGTCTCAAAGCCCTGCGGAAACGCAGCTTTTGCATCTGCTTCTGATACGGAGGGCGGGATGATGACGTCCTTACCCGGCACCCAGTCTGCGGGCGTTGCGACCTTGAAATTGTCGCCGGTTTGCAAAGCATCCACGACCCGCAGAATTTCATCAAAATTCCTGCCCACGCTCATGGGGTAGGTCATGGTCAACCGGATCTTTTTCTGTGGATCAATGATGAAGACCGAGCGGACAGCGGCGGTTTCACTCTCGCTCGGGTGGATCATATCATAGAGCTTGGCAATCTTCAGGTCTGCATCCGCGACAATGGGGAACAGCAGATTGGTGTGTTGTGTCTCGTTGACATCCTCAATCCACTTCACGTGCTCGGCAACGGTGTCTGTGGACAGGCCGATGGGTTTTACGCCGCGCGCTGCAAACTCTTCGGCCAGTTGCGCCGTGCGGCCCATTTCGGTTGTGCACACAGGGGTAAAGTCGGCGGGGTGGCTGAAGAAGAATGCCCAGTTGTCGCCAATCCAGTCATGAAACCGGATTGGACCAATGGTTGTTTCAGACGTGAAGTCGGGGGCGGTATCGCCGATTCTAAGACTCATCTTGCTTTTCCTATATTTTAAATAGTGGTTTTATAGACTCCTAACGCGGGCTCTTTACAAAAGCAATACTTTGAATATATCTTTAGGTGCGACAACAGGAAGCACCATGAAACTGACCAGTTACACCAACTATGCGATGCGCTCGTTACAGCTTGCGGCGCTGAAATCCCCTGATCTCGTGCGCGTTGACGACGTGGCGCGCATTCACAAACTATCGCGGCCTCACATCATGAAAATTGTGCATGAGCTTGGCAAAGCCGGATATCTGGAGACGGTACGCGGGCGCGGGGGCGGTTTTCGTCTGGCGCGTGCGCCCGAAGATATCAATGTGGGTGAGGTGGTGCGGATCACCGAAGGGCCGATGGACGTCGTCGAGTGTTTCAATCCTGAAAAGAACACATGCCCCCTCATGGGTATCTGCGTTTTGTCGCGGAAGATACAGGAGGCGACCGCCGCTTTTATGGCTGTGCTGGATGACCTGACGATTGCAGATATTTCGGCCAATCGCGGACAGTTGCTGGACCGTATTGCCCCGTTGGAACTGCCGAAGACTCGGGTGGCAAACTGATGTCCGATAAAGAAGGATGGGTGGAGCGGTTCCCCGGATTGTCGCGGCTTGAGCCCGCAATAAAGGAATTGCTCCTGTCCCAAAGCGGTATCGTTGAGGTTTCGCGGGGTACAACCCTATTCGGGCCGGGTAATTCACCTGAAAACATGCTGTTTCTGCTTGATGGGACAGTGCGGGTACAACAGGTTTCTGATACCGGACACGAAATTGTACTCTATCGCATTCATGCAGGGGAAAGTTGCGTGCTGACGACGGCATGCTTGCTCGCCTACGAGGACTATTCCGCAGACGGCATCGCAGAAACAGATGTGCACGCTGCGGCTGTGCCACGCGATGTGTTCGATACCCTTGTTGCGCAATCCAAATTGTTCCGGGACTTTGTGTTTGCGGCTTTCTCAAAGCGGATCACGGATCTGTTTCAGATGATCGACGAAGTGGCGTTTCAACGACTGGATGTACGGCTGGCGGATAAGTTGATCCTGCTTTCAAACGGCCAGTCGGTCATTAGCACAACGCACCAGAAACTTTCTGTCGAACTTGGCACAGCGCGCGAAGTGATCTCGCGTCAGTTACAGGAATTCCAACGCCGCGGATGGATCAAGCAGGCACGCGGCAGCGTTAGTCTGCTTGACCCGGTGCAGCTCGGGATCTTGGCGAAACATAACACCTAGAGTTTTTTACAGTCTCGGTGACAATATCACCGAAGGTTCTCTGTCAAAGGGCTATGCGGCATATAACTTTATTTGGGAGACACCAAAATGACTGCAAATCTTGGCACGGTTGATCGTGCAATACGCGTAATTCTGGGTCTTGCCCTGTTGGCTGCTCCATTCGTGAGCGGTTGGGCGATTTTTGCATCCAGCAGTGCAACAGTCATCGCTGTGATCGCCGGCATCGTGTTGCTGGCAACTTCGGCAATGCGCTTTTGCCCACTTTACCGCATCTTTGGCATAAGGACTTGCAAGCTATGATCGAGACTGCATTCACTCCGTTCGAGTCCTTGGGTGGCGGAATATTGATCGGGCTGGCCTCGGTTGCGCTTATGGCGGCTTTGGGCCGCGTAATGGGTGCCACCGGTATTCTGGCTGGCGTCTTGCAGCCTGCAAATTTACCGGATTGGAGCTGGCGTGTCGCAGTGCTGCTGGGCATGTTGAGCGGTCCTGCTGCGCTGATGCTGATCACCGGACATATGCCTGCTGTTCAGGTTCCGGTATCGACGGCCATGCTGGTCGTTGGCGGCGTTATCGTCGGAATCGGGGTGACGTTTGGGGCGGGATGTACGTCCGGACACGGGGTTTGCGGGATGGCGCGTCTGTCTCCGCGCTCCATCGTTGCAACGCTTACATTTATGATCACCACCGGAATCACCGTCTATCTGATCCGCCATGTTTTTGGAGCTTGAGCCATGCGTTTGATATTCTCTTACCTGATTGGCCTGGTCTTCGGGGTCGGGATCTCCCTCTCCGGGATGGCCAATCCAGCCAAAGTTCTGAACTTCTTTGACATTGCGGGGGCATGGGACCCTAGCCTTGCGTTCGTGATGGGAGGCGCAGTGATTGTTACGTTTATCGGCTATCGCTTCGTTTTGAAACGTCCCGCTCCGTTTGTGGACTCTACCTTTCAACTGCCTACCCGCCGCGACCTTGACCTTCCGCTTATCGGGGGCTCGGCGTTTTTTGGTGTGGGCTGGGGGATCGCCGGTTTCTGCCCCGGTGGCGCGTTGCCCGCGCTCGGCACTGGCCGCTCGGAGGTTATCATTTTCGTTGCCGCGCTTGTCGCAGGCATCTTTATCGCCAAGGCGCTGCAAGCCGCAATCGCGTCCCGGGCCCAGGCTCAGGCCTAACTCAGTCGAGGTACACAAATGAACTATCCAGTTGATATGTCTGTCAAACCAGAGGTTTCTGCCCATTTTGACGAGGCTACAAACACCATCACCTATATCGTCAAGGATCCCGACAGCGACCATTGTGCGATCATCGATAGCGTTATGGATATCGACTATGCCGCAGGCCGGATCACCTATGACGCCGCAGATGAATTGATCGCCGAGATACAGCAGCGCGGCCTTACCGTCGACTGGATCATCGAGACACATGTTCACGCCGATCACCTGAGCGCGGCCCCCTACCTGCAAGAAAAGCTGGGCGGGAAAATCGGAGTTGGCGAAAAGATACTGGTGATCCAGGAAACCTTCGGAAAGATATTCAATGAAGGGACCGAATTTCAGCGCGACGGCTCACAATTCGATGCGCTGTTCAAAGACGGTGACACCTACAAGATCGGCACGATGCAGGCCTTTGCGATGTACACGCCCGGACATACCCCCGCGTGCATGGTTCATGTCGCCGGGAACGCAGCCTTCGCCGGCGATACGCTGTTTATGCCCGATGGCGGCTCTGCGCGCGCCGACTTTCCCGGTGGGGATGCGGGCGAGTTGTATGACAGCATCATGAAAGTCCTGTCGCTGCCAGATGATATGAAGCTGTACATGTGCCACGACTATGGTCCGAACGGCCGCGCGATCCAGTGGGAAACCACCGTGGCGGAACAGAAGGCCAGCAATATCCATGTTGGCGGTGGCAAAACCCGCGACGATTTTATCAAGTTCCGCACGGAACGGGATGCGCAACTGGGCATGCCAAAACTTATTATCCCTTCCTTGCAAGTGAATATGCGCGCGGGAGAAGTGCCGAAAGATAAAGACGGCAATCCAATGCTCAAAGTGCCGCTTAACAGTATTTGATCAGGAACAGAGATCATGGAAATCAGGAAGCTCACATCGGGTCTTTCGGTCAGCGAACAGATCCTGCCGACGGATATGCAAGCCATCAAAGACGCTGGCTTTCGCGGCATCATCTGCAATCGCCCTGATGGTGAAGGCGCAGATCAACCCACATTCGCGGAGATCGCCAAGACCGCAAAAACGGCGGGACTGGAAGCCGCGTATCAGCCAATCGTGTCGGGAAAGGTCATGGATGAGGACGCGACCGCATTCGCCGATGCCCTGACCGGTCTTCCCGGTCCGGTACTGGCCTATTGCCGGACGGGCACGCGTTCGACCACGCTATGGTCTTTGTCGCAAGCCGGGCAGCGCAGCCTTGCCGACATTCTCGCGACAACCAAAGCAGCGGGATACGATATGGGCGGGGTCGCCCGACGCATCCTGAACGGTGGCAAAACTCCAACGGATACGGGCGACGCCAGCTATGAAGTGGTGATTGTGGGCGCAGGTGCGGGCGGTATCGCTGCGGCGGCCAGCCTCAAGACCCGCAAGCCGGAGCTTGAGATTGCCATCATTGATCCGGCTGATATCCATTATTATCAACCCGGCTGGACCATGGTCGGCGGCGGTGTCTTTGACGCTGAGCAGACGGCACGCACGATGGGGTCCCTGATCCCCAAAGGGGTACATTGGATCAAGGCCGCGGTTGCCGCGTTCGAGCCGAAAAACAACGCTGTTGTTCTGGATGGTTGCAGAGTCGTGAAATACAAGCGGTTGATTGTTTGCCCCGGTATCAAGCTTGACTGGAACAAGGTCGAGGGCCTTGTCGAAACCCTTGGCAACAACGGTGTGACCTCCAATTACCGGTATGACCTTGCGCCATACACATGGGAATTGGTCGAGAGCATGACCCAGGGGCGCGCGATCTTTACGCAGCCGCCGATGCCGATCAAATGTGCAGGTGCGCCGCAAAAGGCGATGTATCTGTCCGGGGATGCATGGCACCGGCGCGGTGTGCTCAAAGATATCGATATACAGTTCAACAATGCTGGCGGTGTGTTGTTCGGCGTAAAGGATTATGTTCCTGCGTTGATGGAATACGTTGAGAAATATAACGCTAAACTCAACTTTTTTCACAACCTTGTTGCTGTCGATGGCCCCGCGAAAAAGGCGTGGTTTGATGTGGTAAAGCCCGACACTCCTGTTGAGCAGATAGAGATGAAATTTGACATGATGCATGTGTGCCCGCCGCAAACTGCGCCGGATTTCATTCGCGTGTCACCGCTCGCTGATGCGGCAGGATGGATTGATGTGGATCAGGCGACGCTGCGCCACAAGACCTATGATAACATCTGGTCCTTGGGCGATGTGATGAACGCACCCAATGCCAAAACAATGGCGGCTGCCCGCGTTCAGGCGCCAATTGTAGCGGAAAATATTCTGGCCGATATGCGCGGCGGATCAGCAGTCAGGCAATACAACGGCTATGGTTCCTGCCCGTTGACCGTGGAGCGTGGCAAGATCGTTTTGGCTGAATTCGGCTATGGAGGCACATTGTTACCCAGCTTCCCCAAGGCCCTGATTGACGGGACAAAGCCAAGCCGAGCGGCGTGGTTTCTGAAAGAGAAAATGCTGCCGCCAATCTATTGGAAAGGTATGCTCAAGGGCCGTGAGTGGATGATCAAACCCGAAAAAGTGACTGTTTAGTACGCTAAGTTCGCGATCTGCGTCATGCGCGCAGGTCGCCCTATGTAACCGAGTAGAAAATGAAAACTGCTGTGACGCGCTACCTGCCCATTCTGACATGGGGACGGGACTACAATCGCGCTGCCTTGTCCAACGACCTTGTCGCGGCTCTGATCGTGACGATCATGCTGATCCCGCAATCGCTGGCCTATGCGCTTCTGGCGGGCTTGCCGGCCGAAGCAGGTCTTTATGCGTCCATCGTGCCGATCCTGCTGTATGCGGTTTTCGGCACCAGCCGCGCTTTGGCCGTGGGTCCGGTTGCCGTCGTTTCCTTGATGACCGCCGCGGCGCTGAGCAATATCGTGGAACAAGGCACAATGGGTTATGCCGTAGCGGCCTTGTCGTTGGCCGCGCTGTCGGGTGTCATCCTGTTGGCGATGGGCTTGTTACGCCTCGGTTTTGTGGCGAATTTCCTGTCCCATCCCGTCATTGCAGGATTCATCACCGCCTCGGGGATCATCATTGCCGCAAGCCAGTTGAAACATATCCTCGGGATTGATGCAGACGGCCACAATCTGTTGACGTTGGTGATTTCGCTGGCCGAGCACTTGGGGCAGATCAATTGGATCACGGCAATCATCGGAACGTTTGCAACCGGTTTTTTATTTTGGGTGCGCAAAGGATTGAAACCGCTGCTGGAGGGCTTTGGCCTTTCGTCAGGCCTTACCGGTGTTCTCGTCAAGAGCGGGCCGGTGGCCGTGGTCGTCATAACGACCCTTGTTGTCTGGGGCTTTGGCCTGGCCGAGCAAGGGGTCAAAATTGTCGGCGAAGTCCCACAAAGCCTGCCCCCCCTGACGCTGCCGTCCTTTTCGCCTGAACTGCTGGGCCAGTTGCTGTTGCCGGCCTTCCTGATCTCGCTGATCGGGTTTGTTGAATCCATTTCCGTCGCGCAAACACTGGCCGCCAAGAAACGACAGCGGATTGACCCTGATCAGGAGTTGATCGGTCTGGGTGCTGCCAATATCGGTGCGTCGCTGACAGGTGGGTTTCCCGTGACCGGCGGGTTTTCCCGTTCGGTAGTAAACTTTGACGCAGGCGCTGAAACACCGGCTGCGGGGGCATTTACCGCAGTCGGCCTCGCAATCGCTGCGCTGGCGCTGACCCCCTTGATCTATTTTTTGCCAAAAGCAACCTTGGCCGCGACCATCATCGTGGCGGTCCTGAGCCTTGTGGATTTTTCAATCCTCAAACGCAGCTGGAACTACTCCAAAGCAGATTTTGCAGCCGTGCTTGTGACCATCCTCATGACACTGGCAATGGGTGTGGAAGTCGGGGTGTCAGCAGGGGTGGGTCTGTCGATTTTGTTGCACCTCTATAAGTCTTCCAGACCGCATATCGCCGAAGTCGGCCAAGTCCCCAACACCGAACATTTTCGCAATATCCGGCGTCATGATGTGATAACAGACCCCAGCATTGTTACCCTGCGTGTCGATGAAAGCCTCTATTTTGCCAATGCGCGCTACCTTGAAGCCCAGATCCACAATCGGGTCGCAAGCGATCCGAATATCCGCCACGTGATCCTCCAGTGTTCCGCCATTAACGAGATTGATCTGAGCGCATTGGAATCCCTGGAAGCCATCAACAGCAAACTCAAGGAAATGGATGTCCAACTGCATTTGTCCGAGGTAAAGGGGCCGGTAATGGACCGCCTGAAACGGTCACATTTTCTGGATGTGTTGACAGGCCGCGTATTTCTTTCGCAGTTCGAAGCGGCAAATAAAGTTGCTGCCGCCGCCTAAGGGTCGGTCCGAAGTGCGCTTTCTGTCTTAAACAAGCGGTAGCTGACTCTGCCCCTCTCAGTCATTGAACCATATGGCGGACGGCCCGATGCGGGTGGAGCATGTGCATGGTTACCAAGATCGCCTTGGCCCGCGTAGTAATTGCGGCAGGGTGGTCGCCGTGTTGGTGGGCGTTGTGGCCCTGTCCGACGCGGCCCCCGCCGCCTTGGTTCTGGTCCCGGATGCGGCGTATTTCGACGCGCTGCCGACTGGAGTCTCCATTTCCTCACAAACCGCGATCAGTGTGATTGCCGCAGGGGACGGGGCAGGATTTGCCCCGATGCTCTACAAATCGGGCGCGTGGCTTGTCCTGCCGGCGGGCCTTTTGGGTTGCGCGCCCTTGACTTCCTAAGCCGCAGAACGATACCTGCCCGTGTGATTTTACCCCCTGAAAGGGCCATACCATGCACGCCTATCGCAGCCAAACTTGCGCCGATCTGAACCTGTCGAACAAGGGCGAAACCGTGCGCCTTGCTGGCTGGGTACATCGCGTGCGAGATCATGGTGGCGTGCTGTTCATCGACTTGCGCGATCACTATGGCATGACGCAGCTTCTGTGCGATCCCGATAGTCCTGTGTTCAAGGACATCGAGAAGGTGCGCGCGGAATGGTGCATACGCATTGACGGCGAGGTCAAGGCGCGTGACGCAAGCCTTGTGAACCCCAAGATCCCCACCGGTGAAATCGAAGTATTCGTGCGCGATATCGAAGTGTTGGGCGCTGTGAACGGTGATCTGCCTCTGCAGGTTTTCGGCGAACAGGAATATCCCGAAGAAACGCGTCTGCGCTATCGCTACCTGGATCTGCGGCGCGAAAAGATGCAGGCAAACATGGTGCTGCGCTCTGATGTGGTTGCGTCGATCCGCAAACGCATGTGGGATCAGAAGTTCCGTGAATTCCAGACGCCGATCATCACCGCGTCCAGCCCAGAAGGTGCACGCGATTTCCTGGTGCCATCGCGCCTGCATCCCGGTAAATTCTATGCCCTGCCGCAGGCTCCGCAGCAGTTCAAGCAATTGCTGATGGTCAGCGGGTTCGACAAGTACTTCCAGATCGCGCCGTGTTTCCGTGACGAAGATCCGCGCGCGGACCGTTCGCCTACTGATTTTTACCAGCTCGACCTTGAGATGTCCTTTGTCGAGCAGCAGGACGTCTTTGATACAATCCAGCCCGTAATTGCCGGTGTGTTCGAGGAATTCGGCGGTGGCCGCAAAGTCGATCAGACGTGGGAGCAGATTTCCTACAAGGACGCCGCGCTTTGGTACGGATCTGATAAACCGGACCTGCGCAACCCGATCAGGATGCAGGTTGTATCCGAGCATTTCGCAGGCTCCGGCTTTGCCATTTTTGCCAAGCTACTGGAGCAGGACGGCACGCAAATCCGCGCGATACCAGCGCCCACCGGCGGCAGCCGCAAATTCTGTGACCGGATGAATGCGTTTGCGCAAAAAGAAGGGCTGCCCGGCATGGGCTATATCTTCTGGCGCGAAAAGACTGCGGATTCTGTGGCACAAGAAATGGGTATTCCCGTCAAGGAGGCGCAGGCCAAGTTGAAATCAGGCGAGGTCGAAGGTGGTATGGAAGCGGCAGGACCGCTGGCCAAGAATATCGGGCCGGAACGCACCGAAGCTATTCGCCAACAGCTCGGTCTAAGTGTCGGAGATGCTGCATTCTTCCTTGGTGGTAAGCCCAAGGCGTTCGAACCTGTCGCTGGCCGCGCGCGCAACGTCATCGGTGAGGAACTTGGCCTGACCGACAAAGACCGGTTTGCCTTTGCCTGGATTGTCGATTTCCCGATCTACGAACAGGACGAGGAAACCGGCAAGATCGATTTTGAACACAATCCGTTTTCCATGCCACAAGGCGGGATGGAAGCCTTGCAGGGCGATCCGCTCAAGGTGTTGGGATATCAGTATGATCTGGCCTGCAACGGCTATGAGCTGGTGTCGGGCGCGATCCGGAACCACAAGCCCGAAATCATGTTCAAGGCGTTCGAAATCGCAGGCTATGGTGAAGAAGAAGTGCGCAAGCGTTTCGGCGGGATGGTGAACGCGTTCCAATATGGTGCGCCGCCCCACGGTGGTTGCGCGGCGGGCATTGACCGCATTGTGATGCTGCTCGCGGATGCGGATAACATTCGTGAAGTGATCCTTTTCCCGATGAACCAGCGCGCCGAAGACCTGATGATGAACGCCCCCAGCGATCCGACCTCAGATCAATTGATGGAGCTTGGCCTGCGGGTTATCCCGCAGGAATAGGCGCAAGCCGCTTCTGTCGCGCTAAGGCGATTTCCAGCCGAGTTCAAAAGGAACGCTTGTTCGGGGGGTGAAATGCCCCCTGCGCTGCCCTATCTTTGAGGTGCGCAGCAAGGAGCATCCCAGCGATGGCCTTTTCACCTCGGATTGCAGAACAAAGGTTTGGGTACGGTCTGTCGCCGCTGGTGGCGCCGCCCGCTGACATTGCTCAGATGCTGGCAGGCGTGGCTGGCCCGGACCGGATGCAAGACCGATTTGGCATAGATGGCTTTCGGGACCTGCAATCGCAGAACGTTGTCTTCAGGCGCTTTATCAAACAGGCGCGTGACGACGCGGGGACGGCGGATGGTGCGGCGGCACTTGAGAAACAGAAGGCCGTATTGTCGCAGGTTCGTGCGGATTATGCCCGCTGGTTTGCGCAGTTCCAATTGCGGCGGATCAATACGCAGGACGGGTTCCGCGAAAGGTTGGTGGCGTTTTGGGGGGATCACTTTACCGCAATGGGCAAGCAGGCGCTCATCAGATACGGTGCGCCGGTGTTTGTAGAAGAAGCTGTACGCCCGCATGTCGGCGGGCGGTTTGCGGATATGCTGATTGCTGCAGTGCGACATCCGCTCATGCTACATTATCTGGATCAGGATTCGTCCATAGGGCCCAACAGCAATTCAGCCAAGCGACGCGGCATGATGCAGGGATTGAACGAGAACCTCGCGCGTGAAGTGTTGGAACTGCACACGCTCGGCGTGGGTGGCCCCTATACCCAAAAGGACGTGCGCGCATTGGCCAACCTGCTGACGGGACTGGGCCGGACAGCTGATTTCAGCTTTCGGTTTCGCCCCAATATAGCGGAACCCGGCGTTCAGGACGTGCTGGGCGTGACGTATGATCCACAGGTTTCGATGGCAAGGATCGAAGAGGTGCTTGGTGATCTGGCCGCCCACCCGGCAACCGCGGCTCATATCGCGCAGAAACTTGCAGTACATTTTGTCAGTGATACGCCGCCACCCGATCTGGTCGCGGCCCTGCGCGATGCCTACCTTGGCAGCGACGGCGATCTTTTGACGGTCTATACTGCCTTGCTGGAACATCCTGAGGCCTGGGCGCCGCCAGCGCGCAACATCCGTCCCCCCGATGAGTTTGTCAGCGCCGCACTGCGGGCTTTGGCAGTTCCAGCAGATGTGATTGCGGGTTTACCTGCGCGCCGCATTGCGAATTTGTTCTTTGGCCCCCTGCGGCTGATGGGACAAGACTGGTTCAGACCGGGTGGCCCCGATGGCTGGGAAGAAGAGGATGTGGCATGGGTCACGCCGCAAGGAATGGCAGGGCGGCTGGAATGGGCGATGCGTGTGCCCAAGGCGTTGCTCAAACAACTGCCTGAGCCGAATGATGTGGTGCGCAATGCCTTGGGGGATAATCCACCGCAAAAGGTCGTCTTTGCCGCAGCGGCAGCAGAGAGCCGTTCGGAAGCGATTGGCCTCATTCTGATGTCGCCAGCGTTTCAGAGACGATGAGGGGGATGCTATGATCAAAAGTTTGATGAAACGCCGACAGTTCCTACTGCGCACTGGCGCGTTAGGATGTTCGCTCGCGGCCAGCCCGTTGATAACGCCGGTCAGCTTTGCGCAGGCTCCGTGGGAGACGCGGCTGGTTGTGATCATCCTGCGGGGCGGCATGGATGGACTGGACGTCGTGCGCCCGGTGGGTGATCCGGCATTTGCAGCGTTGCGGCCAAGTCTGAACAGTGGTGCACCGCCCCTTGATCTGGACGGATACTTCGCGATGCATCCGGCGCTGGCCCCGTTGATGCCGCTTTGGCACGCGCAGCAACTCGGATTTGTGCATGCGGTTTCAACACCCTATCGCAACAAACGCAGCCATTTTGACGGGCAGGATTTGCTGGAGGCAGGGACTGCCTCTTTGGATGATCGCGCGCGTGATGGTTGGCTGAACAGACTCTTGCAGCAGGTGCCGGGGGTTGGCACCGAAACGGCCTATGCGATTGGCTACAATGACCTCAAGGTTCTGGATGGTCCTGCACAGGTGGCCAATTGGACACCTGATGCGGATGTCACGCTCAGCTCACAGGCGCGCCGACTGGCGGAGTTGGTGATGGAGGACGATCCGGTACTGCATGCAGCCCTGTCCGAGGCGCTGCTGTTGTCTGATGGTTTTACTGCCGACCGCGCCGGTGGCCAGCAAAAGGCACATATGCAAGTGGCCCGCTTTGCAGCGGATCGGCTGCGCGCAGATGCACGGATCGCAGCGTTTTCGTTGAACGGTTGGGATACCCACCGTGGGCAGGAACGTGTGCTGCCTCGCGTACTGGATGCCCTGTCGCAGACAATTCTGACGCTGAAACAGGATCTGGGTACAGATGTCTGGGGTAAAACTGCTGTGGTCGCCATGACCGAATTCGGCCGCACGGCGCGGGAGAACGGCACCAACGGCACGGACCACGGCACCGGTGGTTTGATGGTGCTGTCAGGCGGGGCTATTCGTGGCGGGAAGGTCTATGGCAGCTGGCCCGGGGTTGATGAGACCGCGTTGTTTGACCGTCGTGATCTGATGCCGACAGGGGATGTGCGCGCGCCTGCGGCGTGGTTGTTGCGGGCCATAACAGGGGTGGACCGTACGGTGCTCGAACGAAACGTATTTCCCGGGCTGACACTGGACGACGACCCCAAACTGCTGTTGTAAAATTAGTTCAGGCTGGCAATTTCGGTTTCGATGGATGCTTGAGCGAATGACACCGAGGGTGCGTTTGCGTGCACCGTGGCTGAAATGACGATTGCCAGGCCAATAGCATTTGCTGTCAAAATGATCCAATCTACTCCTTTCATTGGAATGTCATTGTCTTTTGCGTTCAGCAGAAATTGCATCATATGCGCCGCTCTTGTTCTGAACCCCCGTCCGTCGATCAACCTGACCCGTCAATGTGGCAATACTTTGCGGAAGATGTGCGCGTTTTGCGGTGCTTTGATCTGTGACGCGCTTGATGAGTCTTGGGCTTGGCGCGGCGTATACTTGGGCCTAACGTGGCGCCATGAAAACATCCTTATCAGATACAGATCTTTTTGGCCTTCCGGTTCCTGACTGGACGCCGCCGCCTGCGCCAACCGGTGAGGCCCTCAAGGGCAGGTATGCACAGCTGGCGCTGTTGTCTGCTGAAACCCATGCGGCGCTTTTATACCGGTCATTTGACGGGCACGACCATGTCTGGGACTATATGCCCTACGGGCCGTTTTCCTCGGCTGCTCAATACCACCGCTGGGTGCGCGATCATGCAAACAAGAATGATCCCTTGTTCTATGCTATCCGCAATCTTGAAAGCGGCGATTGGGAGGGTGTGGCGAGCTATCTTAGAATCGCTCCTGAGGCTGGCTCGATCGAATTGGGTCATATCAACTTCAGTCCCGCGCTACAGAAAACGCGGGCTGCGACCGAAACGATGTATCTCATGATGAAATGGGCGTTTGAGGCGGGCTATCGTCGTTTTGAATGGAAGTGCAACGCGCTCAATGCCGGATCACGCGCGGCGGCACAGCGGCTGGGCCTGTCATTTGAAGGTGTCTTTCGTCAGGCAACAGTGGTCAAAGGGCGCAACCGCGATACGGCATGGTTCGCTGCAATTGATGCTGAATGGCCGGCATTGAAAGAAGCCTTCGAGGCGTGGTTGGCCCCGACGAATTTCGACGCAAACGGCAAGCAGTTGGAGCGTTTGGGCGATCTTACCGGATTGGTGCGGGCCGCAAGCGACCCCACCCTGTAGCCACCTGTGGCGCGTTTTCTAGATTGCGATCTTATGGGCAAGTCGTTGCTGTATCATACCTGCAATAGCAGCAGTCTGTGACCCTGTGGGCTGTCCCTGCGCGCGTCTGAGCGCCAGTGATCGAGCGGCTTGTTCCATCAGGGTATCGTCAGCGGCATGCGCGACACCGCTGAGAAATTGCGCGACATAGTCCAGCGCACGTTCGTCTGGCGGGATTTCCAGCATATCGGCGATGTGGGCCATGTCGTCACGATAGGCAATCTGGTCCGGCGCGATGGTTTCATTTGTCATCACGCGTGGCCCGTTGGGTCGGCGCTCCGCAGGGAGAAGCGCCAGAATGGTTTCCTGAAATTCGGCAATCGCTGTTACGGGTTTTGGCATGAACCCATGCGCACCGGCGGCCCGCGCAGCGCCAGCCAGCGAACTATCGCCGGACGTGGCAAGGATGACCTCGACCGCGGGCTGGCTGTCGGCCAACTCAGCGATCAGATCAAGCCCGCTGCCATCCGGCAGTCCCAGATCGGCGATCACCACAGTGGGGCGATAGACTTGCAGGTGTCTGCGCGCTGAGCGCAGACAATCGGCCCGACGGATCCGTGCTCCTGAACTCAGGCACAACAGGCGCATTGCCTCGCAAGCGAAGCGGCTGTCTTCAACCACCAGCACCGTGAGGCCCAAAAGCGGTCGCGCAGCGGTGGGCGTCGCGATTGTTGTCGTGAAGGGGTTGATGGGGTCCATGGCTGCCTCCTGAATCATGTATGGTGACAATTGTTAGCTATGCTTGGCTAACAGCAAGTTAACGTGTCGCATTGCTCTTGGGCTCCGCCCGCGCCATAACGCAAGAAAAGCAGAGGAGTGCCGCGATGATCGGCCGTTTGAACCATGTCGCCATTGCCGTGCCTGATCTCGAGGCCGCCGCAGACCAATACCGTAACGCGCTGGGCGCGAATGTCGGGCTCCCACAGGATGAACCGGATCACGGCGTCACCGTGATCTTTATCGAATTGCCGAACACCAAGATCGAATTGCTTTACCCGCTTGGCGAAAATTCCCCTATTCAGGGATTTCTGGACAAGAACCCGTCGGGTGGCATTCACCACATCTGTTATGAGGTCGATGATATCATTGCCGCCCGTGACCATCTGAAATCCACAGGTGCGCGGGTATTGGGCACCGGTGATCCCAAGATCGGCGCACACGGCAAACCGGTCATCTTCCTGCACCCCAAGGATTTCAACGGCGCGCTTGTCGAACTTGAGCAGGTCTGAGGTATGGGACCGGTTTCAGGACTTGTCCTCTATGTGGTGATCTGGGCGATGGTGTTCTTTGTGGCATTGCCCATTCGCGTGCAAACCCAGGGTGACCTGAAGGACATTGTGCCCGGCACGCATGCCGGCGCCCCGGAGCATCATCACCTCAAGAAAAAGGCGCTGTGGACGACAGTTGCGGCACTGGTCATCTGGGGTATTGCCACAATTGTTATCTTGTCAGAGTGGATTACGGTTGATGATATCGAGAGCTGGCTGAGCCCTCACGAGACGCCAATTGGTGGAACAGATGGGTAAAGGTTGCGGCCCCTAGAATAGGGACCAGCAGGTTTATCAAGGGCACCGACAACGGCATCGCCATCAGAACCCCCGCGACCCAGATCGTGCCGATGTGCTTGCGCCGCAGCGCCTTGGCGTTTTTGCGGCCCACCCGCCGCATTGCGGCCATCGTGAAATACTCGCGCCCAAGCAGAAACCCGTTCACGCCCCAGAATATCAGGGGCGCAACAGGGGCGAAGATCAGCGCCAGAAGGAGGGCGATGAGGTTGGCCCCCAACAAAATCCCCAGAAAGTTGATTGTATCGCGCAGAGCCTCTGTGAAGGGGACTCCATCGTTTTGAGGTAGCAGAGGGTAATGCACCGCCTCGACCGCGTCGGCCACATCATCCAGAAACATAGAAGTGATCGCAGAGGCGACAGGCACCATCAGGAAAATCGACAGGAACATCAGCAGGAAGACACCGCCCCAGGACACCAGTTCATGTACCCAAGTCACTTCGCCCAGGATCGGCAACCAGACCTGCTCGGGCGTAATCGCGTCAATCAGCCAGCTAAAACCTGCAACCGCCCCGATCAGCAGAGCCAGCGACAGGCCAACCCCGATCAGGAACACACGACGGAATCGCGAATCCGACAACTGGGAAATCGCCAGCCCAAAGCAGCGGAGAATCAAGCCTAAGCCCATGTGGTAATCTGTTCGATATCAGGGCGGGGACGTTCGGGAGGCGTACTTGTTTCGGTGCCAATATGGATCAGGCCCGCAATACGTTCGTGCGTTTCAAGGCCGAGGCCATCTGCCATGAAGCCGCGATCATGCGATGGCCAACCGCTGAGCCAATTGGCGCCCCAACCTGTGGCGAGCGCGGCATTCAGCAATGCCAGACAGACGGCACCAACCGAATAGGTCTGCTCCAGCGGCGGAACTTTCTCGGACGGTTTTTGAACTTCGACAACCACAACGGCAAGGTTTCCCTGATCAAACTGGCTGCGCCCCTTTGTGATCTGTTCAGGTTCAAGACCCAGTTCCGCGCCGCGTTTCTGCACCAGATCGGCCAAGCGGACCATTGCGGCTGCGTCCAGTACGATAAAGCGCCACGGCTCCAGCTTGCCGTGATCGGGCGTACGGCTTGCGGTCGTCAGGAGTGACATCAGCGTTACGCGGTCCGGCACCGGCAGGCCCAGCGTCTTGGCTGGCCGCGAACGGCGGGTTTGCAGGAAGTGCAGGGCGTGCGGGTTTGGATCAGGCATCTAAAATCCCAGTTCAACGGCCATGTCGTCAATCGACTGGCGCAGGAAGGCATCAAATCTGGGCGCTGGCTGGCGGATGTCAAAGCCCACTTTCATCGGATCGGGTGCGGCGTTTTCAACACCTGCGAGGGCCGCAATGGTGGCATGGCCACAAAACGGCACGTAGAATTCGGAATAGCCGCCTTCGTGCACGAGCACCAGCTTGCCATCACACAGCCGCTCGGCGGTCGCTTTGATGGTCTTGGTCATTTCCGCAAAGGTTTCTGCCGTCGCTTGCATGCGCGCAAGCGGGTCCACCATCGAGGCGTCAAAACCGCAGGCCACGATAATCATATCAGGCTTGAACGCCTCAATCGCGGGCAGGACCACGCGTTGCATGGCGTGCATATACGCGGTGTGGCCTGTGCCAGCGCACATCGGCAGGTTGATATTGTGTCCTTCGCCAGCCCCTTTGCCACGGTCTGCCAAAGCACCGGTATCAAGGGGGTAGTTCCCTTCCTGATGCATCGAAATCGTCAGCACGTCGTCGCGCTCGTAATAGATTGCTTCGGTGCCGTTGCCGTGGTGAACATCCCAGTCGAGCACCACGACGCGCTTGGCCAAGCCTTTGGCCTGAGCGGCCTCGATTGCAACGGCGATGTTGGCCAGCAGGCAGAAACCATTCGGAAAATCCGGCAGGCAGTGATGGCCGGGCGGTCTGCTGAGTGAATAGGCGTTGGTAAGGTCTCCGGTCGCGACCGAATCGACGGCGGCGATTGCAAGGCCCGCTGACAACGCCGCGATTTCATAGCCGCCTTTGGCAAAGGGCGTGCGCTGACCCAACTCGCCACCCCCTGCATCTGACAGGCGTTTGAATTCATCAAGGTAGGAGGCCGGATGCACGCGGGCGAGGGCCTCATAGGAGGCTTCTTCTGCTGTGCGCACATCCAGTTGCCTCGTCAGGCCCGTCACATCCATCAGGTTCTTCAGGCGACGCTTGGTTTCCGGGTTTTCGGGCAAACCGCCAGCGGCCAGTGGTTGCACCAGACCCCCGATCGGCATTGTGAAAACGTAGTTGCCGCCTGCGTGCCAAAAGCAACGTTCATCCCAGAAAAAGCCAGTCGTCATATTGCGTCCTCCTGTCGGGAAATTGGCCGAGCGACGGGGGTTTGTCCATGAGGCAAGACCCTAGGTTGTTGCCTCGGCCAAAAGGGCGGGGATATCGAGACGGGAGTTCGCCATCTTGATCTTCCCATCGGGGTCGCGCGGCCAGCTTTCCGGACTGCGATCGCGGTACAGTTCCACACCGTTCTGATCGGGGTCGCGCAAATATACTGCTTCGCTCACACCATGATCAGCGGCACCATCAAGCTCGATGCCAGCATCAAGAACCCGTCGCAGCACCGTCCCGAGGCTGGCACGGTCCGGATAGAGGAATGCCGCGTGATAGAGGCCGGTGTGCCCCGGTGGTGGCGGCGTGGCGCCCGCACTCTCCCATGTGTTCAGCCCGATATGGTGATGATAGCCACCTGCACCCAGAAACGCGGCCTGATTACCGATGCGCTGGGTCATATCAAAGCCTAGAATATCCCGATAGAACGCTATTGCGCGGTCAAGATTCGCGACCTTCAGGTGGACGTGGCCGACGTAAGGGTGATTCATGGCACTGCCTTTCAATTGCTTCACTTGCCAATGTGGGTGACCGCGCAGCAATTGAAAAGGTGCAGGAATGCAGTGTTTATGTGCACCAGCGGTGCAAGGCGGTCCTCCTGAAAGGAAGGAGGAAGGTGAAGTGGGGATGTTACCCACACGTTTTTTGTTTTTTAGCTGACCATCCCTACAATCTCGTAGGTCTTCTTGAGAATCGGCGCGGTGATCTCTCGGGCCTGCGCAGCGCCGCGCGACAGAATGCGATCAATCTCGTCGGGCTCTGCCATCAGCCGCGCCATTTCCGAGGAAATTGGGGCAAGCTTCGCCACCGCCAGTTCTGCGAGCAGCGGTTTGAAAGTTCCAAATTGCTGACCGCCGACATCTGCCAGCACCTGATCCACGGTCTGTTCGTTCAGCGCAGCATAGATGTTGACCAGATTGCGCGCCTCCGGCCGGTCCTTGAGGCCTGCCGCTTCGGACGGCAAGGCATCAGGATCGGTCTTGGCCTTGCGGATTTTCTTGGCGATGGCATCCGCGTTGTCGGTCATGTTGATGCGGCTGGCATCCGACGGATCGGATTTGGACATCTTTTTGGACCCGTCACGCAGGGACATCACGCGGGTCGCCGCCCCTTCGATCACCGGTTCGGTGATGGGAAAGAAATCCACACCGTAGTCGTGGTTGAATTTCGCCGCGATGTCGCGTGTGAGTTCGAGGTGTTGTTTCTGGTCCTCACCCACAGGCACGTGGGTGGCGTGATAGATCAGGATGTCAGCAGCCATCAGGGCGGGATAGCCGAACAAGCCGAGCGATACATTTTCCGTATTCTTGCCCGCCTTGTCCTTGAACTGGGTCATCCGGCCCATCCAACCCATCCGCGCCACGCAGTTGAATATCCATGCAAGCTGCGCATGTTCAGGGACTTGGGACTGGTTGATCAGAATTGATTTGTCGGGGCTTATGCCCGACGCGATAAACCCCGCCGCCAGTTCGCGGGTGTTATGGCGCAGGTCGGCTGGGTCCTGCCAGACGGTGATCGCGTGCAGATCAACCATGCAGTAAACCGTCTCGAAATCTTCGTCCTGCATCGATACGAAACGTTTGATCGCGCCCAGATAATTACCCAGCGTCAGCCCGCCCGACGGCTGGATGCCGGAAAATACGCGGGGGGTGAATTTGCTGTCGGACATAGCTTTGCCTCCGGGGCTGGCATTGGCGGTTGGCACGGCTTACTCATGGGCCATCTTGCCGTCAAGGAGCGCACCATGCACGACCCCGACTTTCAGCCGCCCGTAAACCCGCTGCCCCCCGCCGTGATCGCCCTGTTTGTCGTCATTGCCGGCATAGAGGCCGTCCTGACGCTGGCCGAGGCCGGTATGATTGGGGGCCGCGAGGCGATTGGCTGGCGCCTGGCCCTGATCAGGGACTACGGATTTTCCGGCGACATCTTTGACTGGATGATGGCAAACGGGGTGTGGCCGCTGCAAGAGGTCATACGGTTCATAACCTTTCCGTTTCTCAACCTTGGCTTTACGCACGGGCTGTTCGCCGTCGTTTTGTTGCTGGCGCTAGGCAAAATGGTGGCGGAGGTCATGGGGCAGGTGGCGTTCCTGCTGGTGTTCTTTGTATCTGGGATCGGGGGCGCGCTGATCTATGCGCTGCTGCTGAATGATCCGGTGTGGCTGGTCGGGGCCTATCCTAATGTTTATGGCCTGATCGGGGCCTATTCGTTTGTTTTGTGGCGCAAACTGGGGGTCGATGGCGGACCGCAGTACCGGGCGTTTTCACTGATTGCCATGCTGATGGCGATCCAGTTGATTTGGGGCGTATTCTTTAACAGCGGTACCATGTGGGTGGCTGAATTGGCCGGGTTTTTCGTTGGCTTCGCTTTGAGTTTTTTGTTGGCACCCGGGGAATGGGCAAAGGTGCGCAGCCTTATCCGGCGACTTTAAGCGGCCGCGGGAATTAGCTGCGCCGCATAGCGCTTTTGAATTCTGACAGTCGGAAAGCGCCGATCAGGTGGCCGATCCCAAAATAGCTGATTGCACCCAGAGTGATCAAGATCAGCAATGCCAGCCCACGCCACCACGGGATACCCAACATTGGCAGCAGGGACGCGTTTACTGCGAACAGGACAACACCCATTACCGCAGAGGCGGCCAGAATACGCCAGATACGTTTGTGAAACCGTGAATCGAAACGCGCGGCAGTGCCATAGCGGCGCGCGCCGATGGCAAGACAGGCAAACATTGCCCAGCCCGCAATCGTCGCTGCGATCGCTGGCGCGATCCATCCCACAAAGGGCGCAAGCCCGATGGCCAGCACCGCATTCACCACCATCGCAACAAGCGCATAGTGGAACGGGCGGCGGGTGTCTTCGCGGGCAAAATAAACGGGTTGCAGGATTTTCTGGAGCACAAATGCGGGCAGGCCAAGGCCGTAGATTGTTACAGCTGTTGCGATGGCAGCAGTGTCGTCGATATCGGATGCCCCGCGTTCAAACAGAACAGTCACCAGTGCAAACGGGACGACCATCAATGCGACCGCCGAAGGGATCGTCAGCGCGAGGGAAATTTCGGCAGCACGGCTGAGGGCGTTTGTTGCCCCTGTGTCATCACCGGCCCGCAACCGGCGGGACAAGTCAGGCAGCAGGACAACACCCACCGCAATACCCACCACGCCAAGGGGCAGCTGATACAGCCGATCCGCCGCAAACAGCCAGGACACAGCACTTTCGTACTGGCTGGCGACCAACTGACCCACAACAAGGTTGATCTGCATCACACCCGATGCCAGCGCAGCGGGCAGGGCGATCACGACCATATCCTTCATTGCCGGTGTCCAGCGGGGGCGCGCAGGGCGCAGGGCAAATCCCGCCTGCCCAGCAGCATACCAGGTCAGCGCCAGTTGCACGATACCGGCAAACGGGATCGCCCAGATCAGCCAATTGATCACCGACCCGCCGGTCAGCGCGCCAATGGTCATGGCAGCAATCACACAGATGTTCAGGAAGACCGGTGCGGCTGCAGCCACGGCAAAACGGCCGGTGGCATTCAGGATACCGGAAAACAATGCAGCCAAAGACATGCAAAGGATGTAGGGAAAGACGATGCGCCCAAAGCCCACGGTCATGTCAAAACGTGCGTCACCCGAGAACCCTTCGGCGGTCAGCCAGACCAGACCGGGCATAAAGATCATGCCAAGCCCTGTCAGCACAAGCACCACCAGCCCAAGGCCGTTAAAGGCATCCCGCGCAAAGGTGGCAGCGCCTTCTTCGCCCTCCAACCGTTTGGCGAACATCGGCACAAACGCCGCGTTGAAAGCACCTTCGGCAAAGAAACGGCGGAACATGTTGGGCAGGCGGAACGCAGCAACAAACGCGTCCATCACCGGGCCCGGACCGATAAGAGAGAGGATCAGAACCTCGCGCAGGAAGCCGAGCACACGGGAGAGGAGCGTCCAGATACCGACGGTAAAAAAGCCGGACATGAGGCGGATGGGTTTCATTCTGGGCTTGGTGCCTTGGATGCTGTGTTCGGATGATGCCTAGCGTGTGGGCAAGGGGCACGCAATGGCGCAAAATGCCGTTGCACCGCGTCCCATTCCCGTTGCGGCCTTGCGTAAAACTGTCAGGATCGGTGTGGCCTTGTCACAGCGGATGACGCTCACGTGCGGGTCTTGAGTGCCTCTTTCACGGTGAAGGTTCAGGCAGTGCCCTCAATCTCGAATGATGCGTAGCGGATCCCGCAATCTGCGCGTTGTTATCGGATAACCGGCGCCCGATATTGTAAAACGACAGCCTGCACTCAATATTTTTCATACGGTCTGCAAAGTCGATCACATCAAGAGTCGCCCTACAGACCATCCGGTTTCGATGCTGTGAAGGTGCCAGCGGGCAATAAATGCCTGGAGGGGAACCAACCCAGATCGAAAGCGGTTTGAAACATGAGGGACGCGCAACCGATAAACTCAAGGGAGTCTCTAAAATGCCTGCCAAATTCAAAAAAACCCGATCCATCAGCGCGTTCGTGATCGCGCTTTCACTGATCACGCCTTCAGCCAATGCCACCAGCTTTCAGGCGCTCTCTGCGGCGCGCAGCATGCCCGTGGGGATAACCGAGGTAATTGAAGGTAGCAAAATAACGCCTGTTGATCATCGCCGCTGGCATAACGCCGGGCCAAACCAAAATAGACGCGGTGCCGATCGCGACCGGAGCGGTCGCCGTGTCGATCGTAACAGGAACCAACGGCGCGTTGAGCGAGAAGAGGAGCTGCGCCGTCAGGCCCGCGCCGAGCGTCAACTGGAACGCCGCCGTGCGGAGCGCCAGCGGGAACGTCGTCGTGTCGAGCGCGCGCCGGATCGCCCCCGTTACCGCCATGGTCACCGTGGATACAGTGCGTATCGTCCCGGCTATCGTCGAGACAATGACGGCTGGTGGTATCCGCTTGCGGCATTCGCGTTGGGCGCTGTGATCCTGAACGAGCAGAACCGCAACAACTCATCCACACCGTCATACAGCAACTGGAATCATATCCCCGCCGGCAACATGAACGCACACGATAACTGGTGCGATCAGAAGTATCGCAGCTATGATCGTTCATCCAAGACGTTCCAGCCTTACAATGGACCGCGCAAGTACTGTAACTCACCTTACGACCGGCTCTGATATTCCTGCGGATAGAGGACCGTCTGAACACCCTTAACGCGCGCCTAGCGATACGCGCGCGTCGGGGCCACACCGCATCCGGCGTCAGAACGGCGCCGGATGGTCAATTTGCGATACCGTCAATCCATTCCGGATGCGCTTGACGGCACCCCCCTACTTCTCGGCGCGTTCGACCCCTCGCACGATTGCTTCTTGCAGTCGTTTTTCCAGCGCCTTTTGTTTGGCCTCGGAATGGTATTTGAGCCCGAACATGTCTTTGACATAGAACGTATCGACCACCTGTTCGCCATACGTCGCGATCACAGCATTTGCGATATAGACGTTTGCCGATGCTAGCGAGCGGGCCAGATCATACAGCAGGCCGGGGCGATCACGGGTGTCGACCTCGATGATCGTGTAGATTTCGGATCCTTCGTTGTCGAAGGTGATTGAGGTCGGCACGCGGAATGCTTTCTCGCGCTTCTTGATTTTGTCTCGGGATTTCAGGGCGTCGCGCGCGATCACTTCGCCGCGCAGAGTTTTTTCGATCATCTGGCGCAGACGTGGCAGCTTGGCTGCTTCAAACGGCTTTCCTTCCACGTCCTGAACCCAGAACGCATCTGTCACAAAGCCGTCTTTGGTCGTGTAGCTGCGCGCGTCCACCACATTGGCCCCCACAAGTGCCAATGCCCCGGCAAGCCGCGAAAAGATGCCCGGGTGATCTGCCATCACAAAGCTTGCGCGGGTTGCGTCGCGGTCATCATCCGGATGCATATCCACACGGATATCGCTATCGGAAATGTCGCGCAGCATGTTGGCGAATGCCACATGCGCAGTCACATGCAGACCCTGCCAATAAGGATCGTAGTGGCGGTTGGTTTCCGCTTGCAGGTCTTTGCGCGGCCAGTCGGAAAGTGCCTCGCGCAGGGCTTTTTTGGCCTCGGCGCCGCGGTTTTCACGATTGAGATCCTCAAGCCCGGTCTCAAGGGCGCGTTTGGTCTGGCGGTAGAGCGCACGGATCAGGACTGCCTTCCAGTTATTCCATGTGTTCGGCCCAACGCCGCGAATGTCGCAGACGGTCAGGACACAGAGCATATCCAGCCGCTTCACTGTCTGCACCGCCTTGGCAAAATCCCGCACTGTCCGCGGATCGGCAATGTCGCGTTTCTGCGCCATGTCGGACATCAGCAGGTGATAGCGTACCAGCCATTCAACGGTTTCCACTTCGTCCTGCTTCAGGCCCAGACGTGGCCCAACTTTGCGCACAATCTTGGCCCCCAGGACGGAGTGATCTTCGGGGCGTCCCTTGCCAATGTCGTGCAACAGCATCGCCACATACAGAACCTTGCGGTTCACGCCACGCTTCAGGATGGAGGAAGCGACTGGAAGATCTTCCTCAAGTTCGCCTTTTTCGATCATCGCCAAGTTGGCGATACATTGGATGATATGTTCGTCCACTGTGTAGCTGTGGTACATATTGAACTGCATCATCGCAATGATGGGCTCAAATTCCGGTATGAACGCAGAGAGCACGCCCAATTCATTCATCCGCCGCAGAGCACGTTCAGGGTTGCCGTGTTTCAGCAGCAGGTCAAAGAAGATCCGCTGTGCCTCGGCGTTCCGGCGCATGTCATCATCAACCAGATCCAAATTCGACTGGATCAATCGCATCGCATCCGGATGGATCAGCATACCCGTGCGCAGACCTTCCTCAAAAATGCGCAGGATGTTGAGCTTGTCTGCCAGAAACTTCTTTTCGCTTTCGATCGCGATACGGCCCTGTCTGACCTCATAGCCTTCACGGATTCTGGGTCGCCGGCGGAAAATGCGTTCCAGAATCGGTTCCGGCTTTAAGTGAATCGCCTCCAGTTGGGTCAGAAAGATCCGCGTCAGGTCGCCCACCGCAGTGGCGTGTCGAAAAAAGGCCTGCATGAAAATCTCGACACCGCGGCGCCCGCCGGTATCTTCGTAGCCCATCGCGCTGGCAACTTGCGCCTGCATATCAAAGCTGAGTTGTTCGGTCGCGCGGCCGGTTTGAAGGTGCAGATGTCCGCGCACGGCCCAAAGGAAGTCTTCTGCAGCTTTGAACGTCTTATATTCCTCGGCGCGGAAGACGTTTTTTTGCACCAGCTCTTCGATCCGGTCCACTTTGTAGATATATTTGGCGATCCAAAAGAGGGAGTGCAGGTCGCGCAGACCTCCTTTGCCTTCTTTTACGTTGGGTTCCACCACATAGCGCTGGCCCTGTTTGGCGTGCCGGCGGTCACGTTCCTCCAGTTTGGCCTCGATAAACGCGGTGCCATTGCCCGAGAAAAGGCTTTTAGATAGTGCCGCGTCCAGCTTTGCCTCAAGCTCCGTGTCACCGGCAATATAACGATGTTCCAGCAAGGCGGTCTGTATCGTGTAATCCTCTGAACCGAGACGGACACAGTCCCGCACAGTGCGGGTGGCATGGCCGACCTTCAGTTTCAGATCCCACAGTATGTAGAGCATGCTTTCGACCACGCTTTCGGTCCAAGCGGTCGCCTTGTAGGGGATCAGGAACAGCAGATCCACGTCCGAAAAGGGCGCCATTTCGCCGCGTCCATAGCCACCGACGCCGATCACGCTCAGGCGTTCGCCTTCGGTCGGGTTGGGTTTGGGATGCAGATAGATGGTTGCGATATGCAGGGCGGCCTGCACCAGATGATCGGCCAGATAGGTATAGGCCCGCGTCATCGGGCGGGCCTCAAAAGGCGCATCGGCAAAAGCTTGTGCAATTTCTGCACGGCCTTGCTTTTGACTCGCACGCAGCACTGTCACAGCAGCTGCGCGCAGGTCTGAACCTTCGAGGGTTTCACTGGCCGAGTGCAGCGCTGAATATACTTCGTTCACATTGAAAATGAGGTCGGCGTCACAAATCAGGCGCGCAGAATGTTGCGCGCCTGACGTAGCCGTTTCGATGGAGGTTGCGGAGTCGTTCACCTTAAGAGCCCGCACCCCCGAATGCCTGAGGCGCCCTGTCAATGACTACGACACTCTTGTTCCGGATCGTTGCAACGGCCAGCCCGCGTTCGTTTGTTCCATCCTTGCGCAGCCGGAAGATGCCGGTCGCCCCGCGAAAGCCCGCACCCTGTGTAAGCGAAGAGCCGGAGAGGGCGGTGGCCTTGCCGCCTTTGACCAGGGCGCCGACGGCGGCAATGCCGTCAAACGCAAGACCTGCCAGAGGATGGGGTGAAGACCCATACGCCGCGCTGTACCGTTGGCTGAAACTGGCAGAAGCAGCAGAGTCGGGCATCGCGAACCAGCCGCCCTGCACACCAGGGAGCGCCAATGTTTGGGCGGGGATATCCCAGCGTGTCAGGCCAATATACTGGGTCGAGGCGGGGCTGACCCCGGCGTCGGGCAGCAACTGTGCAAACAGCGGCAGAGCCGAGGCGGAACTGGTGGTCAGGAACAGGGCATTGGCACCGCTGGCGTCTATTGTCGCTTTGACACGCGGCACTGCGGCCGTCACTGATTCCTGGCTGAGCGCATAATCCACTGAGCCCGAAAGTGTCGCGCCATTCGCAGCGATTGCCTGTGCAATTGCATTACGGCCAAGTTGGCCGGCAATGTCATTGGCATGAAGCACAACAATCCGGTCCTTGCCACTGCGTTTGGCGAAGTTCACCAGCCGGTTCGCAGTATTCCCAAATGTTGGCCCGAGCACAAAAACATTGCCGCCAGCGATTGTGGGATTGTTTGAAAACGACAGCACATTCACGCCTTGTGCGGACACCGCCAGACCGGCGGCATTCGCGGCCTCGCCATATACCGGGCCCAGAATGATCTTCGCGCCATCCGCGACAGCCTTTGAAGCGGCAGCGGCGGCAGTGCCAGCGGATCCGGCGGTGCTGTAGACACGCAGGTCGATCTTGACGCCATCCAGATCACGCATCGCCAGTCGCGCTGCGTTTTCAAGGTTGGCCGCCAACAGATTATCGCTTGCCGATCCGCCCCGTGGAATCAAAAGAGCTACGGGCACCGGCGCGTTGGGGTCAATCTTGGGTCCGCCCGAATTGGTCAGCCCACCCAAGGCAATGGGATCACAAGCTGCGACAAACAGAGCAAAAAGGGACACAAACAAAAACCGCAGCTTCTTGCGGCTTGCAGCGAAAAAGGCAATCATCGTAAACATACTCCCCGGGTGGTCATTGCGGCGCAGTCACGCCTTTTTGATGTGCCGCGATCATAGAGCGTGCGAAAGGCGGGTCCAGCGTTGAATTTCAAAAAGCAGCGGCTTGCTGCCGGTCTCACCTTTGTGGGGGTGCCTATCGGTACGGCACGCGACATTACCCTGCGTGCGCTGGACGTGCTGGCGTCAGCAGACGTGCTGGCCGCCGAGGACACGCGCAGCCTGCGCCGGTTGATGGAGATACATGGTGTGCCTCTTGAAGGGCGGCGAATACTTGCGCTGCATGATCATTCCGGCTCAGGCACACAGAACAAGCTGATCGAAGCTATTTCCGGCGGTAAATCGGTGGCTTATGCCTCCGAAGCGGGGATGCCTCTGATCGCTGATCCGGGGTTCGAGCTGGCGCGCGCAGTGGTTGCGGCGGGGCTGCCTGTGACCGCCGCGCCGGGGCCGTCGGCGGTGCTGACGGCGCTTGCCTTGGGCGGGTTGCCGACGGACGCGTTTTTCTTTGCCGGCTTCCTGCCAAACACAAAATCAGCCCGCCGAACCGCGCTGGAAACACTTGCC
>JBARUV010000079.1:0-6013 GCA_049645905.1 Sulfitobacter sp. | reverse complement strand
CGACAGGCCCGCCATCGCGTTTTTCCCGGAAACCGCCCCTCTACGACCTTGGCCTACGCGCGCCTTGACCCTTATACTCTGGGCCAGATTATCGCGCTCTATGAACATCGGGTTTTTGTCGAAGGGGTGATCCTCAACATCAACTCCTACGATCAATGGGGTGTTGAACTCGGCAAGGAGCTGGCAACATCCCTGCAACCGATTGTCGAGGGTGCTGAACCTGCGACGGCTAAGGACAGTTCAACCGCAACGCTGGTTAAGTACCTGCACCGCCACCGCCTCTGACATCCAAACGGGTCGGAATCGCGGGGTTTAGGGCAGGCCGCGATCAACCAAAGGCAATGCGGGCTTGGCCGCTGCGTTCTCTCACATCAGATCAGGTGCGCGCCCTACGCGGTTGGCCAGTCGCCCCACCGTCAGCCCCTG
This sequence comes from Sulfitobacter sp., assembly GCA_049645905.1. GTDB lineage: Bacteria > Pseudomonadota > Alphaproteobacteria > Rhodobacterales > Rhodobacteraceae > Sulfitobacter. Next base: position 5,587 of record JBARUV010000079.1, on the reverse strand, counting down.
CACAATGATCGAAAAGATCACCACAATATAGGTGCAGGTGAGGATCAGGGGCTTCCATTCCCCGTCCGGCAGCGACAGGGCAAGCGCGACCGAAATACCGCCCTTGAGCCCACCCCATGTCATGATCTGGGTCACCCCTTCGTTAAAGCTGCGAAACGGGCGCAGCATGGTGATCGGGACCGCCACCGCTGCCAGACGGGCCACAAGCGCGATGATGATCGTCGCCATTCCGGTCAGGAACATGTCGCCCGAAAACGCGATTGCAAAGACTTCGAAGCCGATCAGCAGGAACAGCACCGCATTTAGGATTTCGTCAATCAGCTTCCAGAACGCATCAACATAGCGACGGGTTTCCTCGGACATGCCCTTGGCCGCACCGACATCGCCAATCAGCAGCCCTGCACAAACCGCCATGATCGGGGCCGAAACATGCAGAAAAACCGCCAGTTCATAGCCGCCGAACGCCAGCCCCAGCGTCAGAAGTACCTCAAGGGAATAATCATCAATCCGCCGCATCACGCGAAAGGTCAGCCAGCCCAGCAAAATACCCAGAACGGCGCCGCCAACGGCCTCTCGCAGAAACAGCGTGGCAGCACCGACAAGCGCGTTGCCATCCTCACCATGGTGCGCACCTCCGGGAAAGGCGAGGCCAACCAGAACCAGAAATACCACGTATCCCACACCGTCATTGAACAGGCTTTCCCCGGCGATCTTGGTTTCAAGCGACTTGGGTAAATCCGCCTCGCGCAGCACCCCCAGAACCGCCACCGGATCGGTGGGCGAAATCAACGCGCCAAAGACCATTGCCAGCAACAGGGGCATACCCGTCAGCCAGGAAAACGCAAAACCGACAATCACGGTAGAAAGCGCGATGCCCAGCGTTGCCATCAGGAACACCGCCACCCATTCGCGCCGCAGATCGCCTAGTTTCACATGCAGCGCGCCTGCAAAAAGCAGCAGGCCCAACATGCCTTCCAGCAGCGTTTCCGAAAAGTCGATACTCAGCACAAGGCCACGCACCGTGTCGGCAATCCCGAGTGTGGGCCAGATCAGGTCGAGCGCCAGAAGGCCGAACGACGCCAGCAGCGACACCACGAGGATACCGATTGCCGACGGCAGTTTCAGGAACAGATAGTTGATTGCCCCGAACCCGCCCGCAAGGACGATCAGCAGCGAAGTGATTTGCAGAAAATTCATGGATATCTTTCAAGAAAGGGAGAAAAGGCCAGAGCCCGGCCGGTCACGGCTTCATGTCGTAGCTGATCCACATCGTGCGCGTGGCGAGCTTGTCATAGACCCCGCGTCCGCGATAATTGTCATCCGCCGTGATCCAGCGCACCACGCCCCAGCCGTTCTGCCGGGCGATGTCGCCCACGCCCTTGATCAGCGCTTCGGCAGCACCCGACCCCCGGGCGACAGGATCAACATAGAGATCATCCAGAAAACAGTTGGTGATGGCCCTAAGCTGGCTGGCAAAAGGCCGATAATGGGTAAAGCCGATGACCTTGCCGGAGCCATCCTGTGCTACCAGCGCTTGACTTGTATGGGTATCATCCATCAACCAGCCAAAAACGGTCTCACGCATGGCAGCGGTCTGTTCCACTTTGTAGAATGTCGCGTAGCCCGCAAACAACTCTTCCCAGATGGGCCGGTCCGCTGCGGCTAGGGGTCTGATGGTCACGCTCATGTTTTATCCTTCAAAATCGGCGCGGTCCGTCGCACCAAACCGGCTGCGTACCGCCGAGGGGATCTGGTAACGGCCTGTGCCATCCGGTAACAACAACACCATCACACAGTCGAATGTCGCGCGCAGGGTTCCGCCCGCCCACAACTGCTGGCACAGGGTAAACGAAGTATTGCGATAAGCGGTGCAGCCGCAGGTCGCGATGTAATCTTCGTCCATCCGCATTTCCTGCCGATAATGTATTGTACCGGAACGGATCACAATTCGGGGATCCAGCGCGCTGTCGAATTGCGACAAACCCCAATCCTGCACGTACCGGATGCGCAGGCGTTCAAACCATTCCATGTAGACCGCGTTATTGACGTGGTTCAGGGCGTCCAGTTCCGAAAACCGTACCTGATCCGCCATTGCAAGCGGTTGCGTGGGTTTGATGCCAGCACCCGATTGTTGGGGGACGGAAAGAGGCGTGTGATAGGGTAATGTCATGCCATCCGTGTTAGGGGGCGTAACCCGCGCTTGCAAGAGCGGGCGGGTTTCTCCACTCTGGGTAAAATTGGTTTCGGGAGGACCGCCATGCTTGGCCAGATGATGACACAACCTTTGCTGATCTCCAGCTTGATCAGCCATGCAGAACGCTATCACAGCGCGGGCGACATAATGTCCGTCAACACCGGTGGCGGCGTAGAGCAAACCACATGGGGGCAGGTGGGGCGCAATGCGCGTGCGCTGGCCAGCGCGCTGACAAAACTGGGGCTAGAGCCACAGGCGCGCTGCGGGACGATCGCATGGAACAACCGCCGCCATCTTGAGATTTACTTCGGGGCGTCAGGTGGCGGTTTCATCTGCCACACCATCAACCCGCGCCTGTTTCCCGAGCAGCTGGTTTATATTCTCAATCACGCCGAGGACAAAGTCCTGTTCATCGACGCCACCTTTGTGCCACTTGTGGCCGCCATCCGCGACAAGCTGGAGCATCTGGAACACATTGTCCTGATGGAATCCTCAGTCGGGGATGCGGCAGAAAAACTGCCCGGTATTGTCGCCTATGATGATTTCATCGCGACCGGGGATGCCGACTACCAGTGGCCGGAACTGGATGAACTCACAGCCTCAAGCCTTTGTTATACGTCAGGAACAACCGGAAATCCAAAGGGGGTTCTGTTCTCGCACCGCTCTACGGTTCTGCACAGCTTCGGCTCCAATCTGGCGGACAGCATCGGTATGACAGCAAGCGACGTTGTTCTAATGGTTGTGCCCATGTTCCACGTCAACGCATGGGGGTCGCCCTATGCCACTGCAATGGTTGGCGCGCGGGTGGTTCTGCCGGGGCCGGGGCTGGATGGGGCATCGCTGGTCGGGCACATCGACACCTACAAGGTAACCGTTGCACTGGGCGTGCCGACAATCTGGCTGGGGCTGCTGGGTGCGGCGAAACAGGCAGGCAGCAAGCTGGAAAGCCTCGGTCGTACTGTGGTTGGCGGATCGGCTTGTCCGCCCTCTATGATCACCACGTTCCGGGAGGTCTATAACGTTGAGTTGATCCACGCCTGGGGCATGACCGAAATGTCGCCTCTTGGTACGGTGAACAAACCCCTCGCCAAACACCGCGAACTGCCTCTTGAAGAACAGCACCAGCTGCGCGAAAATCAGGGGCGCCCGGTCTATGGTGTGGATCTGGACATCTGGGACGACGACGGCAAATCACTGCCCCGTGACGGCACGTCACAGGGCGATCTGGTCACGCGCGGGCACTGGATATTGGACAGCTATTTCCGCTCCACCCGCGAGGAAACACTGAGCAATGGTTGGTTTGACACCGGCGACGTGGCAACGATGGACGCGGATGGATACGTCACGATCCGCGACCGCTCGAAGGATATCATCAAGTCGGGTGGTGAATGGATCAGTTCTGTCGAGCTCGAAAACATCGCCATTGCCCACCCCAAGCTGGCGGATGCAGCGGTGATCGGTGCCAAACATGCCAAATGGGATGAACGCCCGCTGCTGGTAGCCGTAAAGGCCGAAGGGCAGGACCCGTCGGAGGCCGAGGTGCTGGAGATTTTCGAGGGCAAGATCGCGAAATGGCAAATCCCTGATAAAGTTGTCTGGACCGACCTTTTACCCCGAAATGCCACGGGCAAAGTGCTCAAACGCACTTTGCGCGAAGAATTTGGCGACGTATTGCTTTAGGCTTTCCTACGGCCAAGATGCGGAATTTGACACCTGAACAGGCATGCCAAGATAGTTGGCATGGCGAAGCTGCGCGGGGCTGTACCGCGTTGCGCGTGAAATTCGTCCAGATAGTTTGGCAGGCTGGCTTGAGTAAGATCGGATGGCTGGAGCGGGTAACGAACTCCAATCCTGTGTAACATCCAGCGTCAAAGTGTAGCAAAAACCCATTTAAATATGGGTTTTTCTATCTTCCTTGTATCATTCCGAAACATGCTGTAGCAAATAATGGCGCAATTTTGGGCGGGTTGAATGTGGGGCTGATATGCCAAAACGAGCAAAGGAACTTTCTGCATTAGAGGTAAGACGGCTCGGGCGTGGCGTTCATAACGTGGGTGGCGTGGCGGGTCTGCTAATGCAGGTTTCCGACACTGGCGCGCAATCTTGGCTGTTGCGGGTTCGGGTTGGCGACAAGCGGCGCGAAATCGGTCTCGGACCGTTTCCAGAGGTAAGCCTTGCGAGAGCGCGTGAGAAGGCAGCAGAGGCTAAGGAGGCAATCCGCAGCGGGGTTGATCCGGTTGAAGCGCGCAAGGCCGCTCGATCGGCGCTGCTGGCGACTCAGCGGAACGGGCTGACCTTCATAGAGGCCTTTGAAAAATACGCCGCTAAGAAATTGCCCGAACTCAGGACAGAACGCTATCGCGATCAATGGCGGGCGACGGTCCAGAAATACGCTTTCCCCGAACTTGGCAGCATGTTGGTGCAAGATATATCTCGTGAAGATATTTTGCGGGTGTTGCATCCAATATGGGAGACCAAGACCGAAACCGCCACCAAGGTTCGCCAGCGGGTCGAAAAGACGTTGGATTATGCAAAAGCGGCCGGCCATCGGACAGGCGACAATCCGGCGGCGTGGCGTGGTAATCTTGAGCTGGCTTTACCGGCCCCCGGTAAGATTGCACCGAAAGAGAACTATCCGGCACTCCAGCTCGATGATGTGGCCCGATGGTGGAGGGACTTGCAATCGCGCGAAGGTATTGGAGCAACGGCGCTGGCGTTTCAGGCTTTAACAGCTTCGCGGACCGGTGCCGTACGCTTCGCAACATGGAATGAAATCGACTTGAAAGCTGGCCTTTGGACGATCCAGCCAGGGCGCACCGCGAGCAAGATCCCCCCCACAGGAAAACCTCACCGCGTACCGCTCACAGGGACCATGATTGACTTGCTGGAAACCCTGCCACGGCTGGGAGACCTTGTGTTCGCATCGCCCCGCGGGGGCAGTATGTCAGACGCGACCCTGGGGAAAGTCATGCGGGCGATACACGAGGCAGATTTAAGCGCTGGCGGGAATGGGTATCTGGACGCCCGAACCAATGCACAGGCGGTTCCGCACGGGCTGAGAAGCTGCTTTCGGGTGTGGGTGACAGAACGCACCAACTTTGACGGTGACATGGCAGAGATTGCTTTGGGGCATATGGTCGGCAGCAAGGTTCGGCAGGCATATGACCGCTCTGACATGATCGAAAAGCGGCGGGCGATGATGGACGCTTGGGGGCGATTCTTGCGTGGTGAAAATTGTGAATGAATGGGGTGTGCCTGATTGGCGTGACGCAACGGCTTATTCTGGCGAACCTGACTGGTCCTTAGTCCGTTGGAAGTGGGAGTTTCTCAGGCGTCGCAGTGATCTTAGGGAAGAATTTGATACAAAGAAAGCGGCTGAATACGAGCAAGAGG
>JBARUV010000078.1:0-2879 GCA_049645905.1 Sulfitobacter sp. | reverse complement strand
GACCCAGGCAAACCACGCGGAATTTTGCGCATCACGGCCCCCGACGCCATTGGGCGGCGGCTGCTAATACCAGTGACTGACGCTTTTCTGAGGCAATGGCCCGATGTTCAGGTTGAGATGAATTTTTCAGATCGGATCGACAACATTATTGACGATGGTTTCGATCTCGCGATTCGCCTGGGTGTCAGCACACCGCCTCACGGACTAATTGCGCGCACCCTTCGGACTGACACTCTAATGTTATGTGCCGCCCCGACCTACTTTGAAGCCAAACCGCGCCCTCAAACGGCAGAGCAGTTGGGTATGCACGACCTACTGCACTTCACCAGTCGGGGTGTTCGCCAGAATTGGAAACTTCAAGAACCCGACGGAACGTGGGTGCGGGCCCAAGGACGATCTCGGCTGCGACTTGAAAGTGGTGAAGGACTGCGTGACGCAGCGCTTGCAGGAATGGGGATCGCATTATTGCCACGACAAATGATTGAGGCCGATATTGAAAGCGGAGAGCTTGAACAGGTGCTAACACGTGTCAACTGCGGAGAGATTCCAATCGTCGCCCTTTATCCGCATCGCCGTCACCTTTAAAACCGGGTCCGAAAGTTCATCGATTTGTTGGCAGAAACGTTGCGACCTAACTGTGAAACATAAGTATGTTTTGATTCAACCGTTTAGGCGCACCTATTGACTAGTTTGCCCGGTGAGTCTGAATGGTGTTGTCACGCTAACCGCGCCGAGGTTGTTGGCGCGGTTATTTGGCCGTAACGAACGGTAATGCAGACACCTAAGGCAACTTGACGATGCCTGGGTGCGAGCAGTAAGCCAAATCCACCCAGCGAGTGCGCGCGAAACCCGCGCGTTTCGTCAGGATACCCGGCAATGTTGTTCGATGTGTTCGCCAAAAGTGCGAACAATTTCTGGCGGCTCGGTGGCTGCATAAGACACAGATACGCCGAGTTGCGGTAGCGCTGGAAGAAATTTGTCCAGCACAAACAGGTCTGGCGGCACCGCCTTATTTGTAAAAACGGCGATCGCAAGGCCGGACCTGGCAATTGCGGTCAACCCGGCCAAGCTGTTGCTGGCAAATGAAATACGGTAACCAATACCCGCGTCATTCAATACTTCGCGGGCAGCCCGATGGTCCATCGTGTTGGACGCCGAAAGCGCAAGCGGCAGGACAGTGTCAAAGCTGTACAACGCCAAATCCGGCTTGTTTCCGACCCAAACCAAAGGTTCGCTTCGCAAGATTGAATCAGCCGATGCGGGATCAGGGATCGAGATCAGTGCAAGGTCAAGCTGTCGTTTTCCCAATAGCGACTGCAATTCCAGCGTCGGGGCCGATACGACCGTGATTTCAATCGCGGAGTGCAGCGCGCCAAAACTTCGCAACAGATTGGGGCCAAACGCGATCAGGTAATCCTCTGGGCAGCCAAAACTGATAGACCCGTTCAAACCCCGGCTGGCGAAATCGGATATGGCTACGTCATGAGTGCGTAAGACCTTTTCTGCATAAGGCAGAAAACGCTCCCCGCTCTTGGTAAGGAAGATACCGTTCCCCGAACGATGGAATAACGTTTGCTCTAAGGCAGCCTCGAGGCGTTGAATCTGCATAGTAACAGCGGATTGGCTGCGCAGCACCTGCACTGCCGTCCCGCTGATTGAATGTGTCCGTGCGGCGAGAACAAATGTTCTTAGCAACCGCAAGTCCAATGTCTGATGCATATCAATATTCCTGATACCTAACCTCAACACTATCAATTTCCCTAGATCTCTGGCGATGTCTATCCTTTTCTTTGGCGCGAACACTGTGGGGTCGATATGTCAGGAAATCAGAATGCTGCGTTTTGGGGCAGCGCGAACAAACACCTTGTTCGCTATGGCGGGAATTTTGACCCGATCATCGCCACGCGCGCGTCTGGCTGCTATATCTTTGATGCGGATGACCGACCAATCCTTGATTTCACTTCGGGGCAGATGAGCGCCCTATTGGGGCATTCCCATCCGCGTATCGTGGATGCGATCAAGCAACAGGTCGACAGTGCAATTCATCTATTCAGCGGCATGTTGTCGTGGCCTGTCGTCAATCTGGCAGAGCGCCTCGCGCAGCTTGCGCCGGGGTTGGACCGTGTGTTGCTATTGTCGACTGGGGCCGAATCCAACGAAGCTGCGATACGGATGGCCAAGCTGGTGACGGGCAAACATGAGATCGTCGCGTTTTCCAAAAGTTGGCATGGCATGACCGCAGCCGCAGCGGCGGCCACCTATTCCGCTGGTCGCAAGGGATATGGGCCCGCCGCGGTTGGTTCCATCGCGATCCCGCCGCCAAACAGCTATCGCCCGCGTTTCACCAAACCCGACGGCACGCCCGACTGGCAGACCGAATTGGACGACGCCTTTGCACTGGTGGACGCACAATCGACAGGCAATCTGGCCGCGTTTATTGCAGAGCCAATTTTATCAAGCGGCGGTATTCTGGAATTGCCATTCGGGTATCTGGCGGCGCTGCAACTCAAATGCCGTGAACGGGACATGCTGTTGATTCTGGACGAGGCCCAAACCGGTATCGGCCGAACCGGAGATATGTTCGCTTTTCAACGCGATGATACCACGCCTGACATTCTGACCCTTTCCAAAACAATTGGTGCGGGGTTGCCGCTGGCGGCCGTCTTGACGACACAAGAGATTGAGGCAGAGGCGCATGCGCGAGGGTTCCTGTTCTACACCACACATGTCTCTGACCCGCTGCCAGCCGCTGTCGGCTTGGCAGTGCTTGATGTGGTCGCAGAAGATGGGCTGGTGCAGCGTGCGCGAACCCTTGGCGAAAGGTTTTTCTCCGGTCTGAATGCCCTGCAACAACGGTTTGACTGCGTCGGTGATGTGCG
>JBARUV010000077.1:0-11629 GCA_049645905.1 Sulfitobacter sp. | reverse complement strand
GCGACAAGTTTGAGCGGTGCGGGGCGGCCTTCGCCGGGGCGTGCAGTGCGGGCCTGCCCACCAGTGGGGCGGCGGGGACGCACGACATCGGCCAGATCGTTGCGATATGCGTCATCCCCCGAGGTGTCTGCGATTTTTGACCCCAGTGCTTCGTCCGCTTTCTTGGCGGCGACAGCAGCGCGCAGATGCGCAAAGGCATCGCGGCGTGTGGCACTTTCAGGCTCGTCCATCTGGTGATCGGTTTCAGCCAGAAGGCGGTCCATGTTGTCGTTTTGTGCGTCATCTATGGACGGTAATTTTGCCCGGGCAGCACTCGCGTCCTGGGCAGCTTCCCGTTCTTCCGACACGGCGTCAGCCACGGCCTCTTCTTCATCCAGATCGTATTGATCTTCATCCTGGCCGCTCAGAACGTTAGCGACGGCATCATCGCTCTCGCTGTCCTCATCAAGCAACGACAGGTCGTCACTTGCGGGGGCATGTTCCATATTGATGTCGGCCTCAAGCTCGGCAAGCTCGCGGGCAAGTTCGTCTTCCTGTTCGGGGGACAGGGACGTTTCTGTGCTGCGTGCCGGCGCAAGATCGTTCAGTGACAGCGGCGCGTCATCTTCATCCTCATATTCTTCCAGCTCGCCACGCGCGATCGCGGCTTCGAGATCGGCACGTTTGACCTTGATCACACGGGCGCGTGGTAGCGAATCAAGATCAAATTCTTCGGTTTCTTTGTCCGATGCAGTCTTTTCCAAGGCATCATGCAGCATCAAAGGCGTTGTATCATTCTGCGCATCTGCATCATCGGGAGCAGCAGCGTCTCGCAGCATGTCGCGCACATCATCTTCGGCGCCAAATAGATTGTCGACCGCCTCATCATCGGCGTCATCATCCATATCGGCGATCAGGGAATCAGCATCGCTTTGAGCTGTCGGGGCGCTCTCTTCATCTTCCAGTGCCATGCGCCCGAGCATCGCTGCGATATCATCGACTTCTTCGTCAGACGCATGATCGGCCAGCGCGTATTCATCATTCATCGCAACTTCGGCTTCATATTCTTCGTCGGCTTCAAGTGCATCTTCGATGTCGCGACGTGCATCAGCCACAACGTCACGATCAGCCTCGTCCATCACGTCATCGGTAATGTCACCCATCATACCAAGGGTATGATCGTCTTGCTCGGCGCTGCTTGTCGCGTGTTCGTCTTCGGAATAGTCGTCCTCTCCAGCATCATCATCATGCTGGGCAACCACGGCGCGGATCCGCTGGAGTTTTGCGGCAATGCTATTTCGGTCAGCGATAAATTCTTCTGTGGCCAGCGTGGCGACAGGGGCTGCGATAGTCGCGGCGTCAGCGACTTCATCCTCCTCATAGTCCAGCGCGCTTTCGGCAGAACCTTCGTCGAAAAAGGCTTCGACGTCGGCGTCAGGCTGACCGGGAACGATATCGTTTTTATCAACGCTGTCTGTGGCCACGGGCTCCGCAACAGCAGACACTGGCACCGGAGGCTCTTCCATAACCGGCACCGCGACTTCCTCAGGAGCAGCCACTTCGGCAATCTCCGGCTGGTCAGTTTCCTTCGCAACCGGGGCCGCTTCTGTGGTGGTGGCTTCCCCGCCTGCGTCTGCTTCAGCGGTGGGCTCTTTGGCGGGCGTCATGGTCTCTTGAACCGCTGTTGCTACCACCGGGGCGGCGGCGGCTGCGGCAGTTGACACGTTGCCAGCGCTGTCATTGGGGGCCGGCTCGATCGTGTCTTTTTTGGCTTCGGCCAATGCGCTCAATACAATTTTGCCATCGCGCTCACGGGCTTCGACACGTCGCGAGATTTCTTTCTGCGCGATCCTTGCCAACATCTCGGCATCTGGCTGGGGTGGCTCAGCGCCAAAATATCGGTCATCAGAGGCCAAATCACGGAAATATTCAGCAATAGCCTTCATGGTGCCAAAGGAATCGTCAAAGCCCTCCAATGTGCACGAAAACGTGCCATAGGAGACTGTAAGAATTTTATTATTATTCATCATCGGATGCTCGTCCTCTGCTTTTATAACCATCCGTTTACCACGAAGTCCTAGGCCAAAGAGGCTCGAAACTGTGCCATTCAACGTATCATTTCATGGCGACAATGTGGCCAGTTTCCAAAATGGGCAGTAATACAGGCGATATGAAGCAAATTGTTCACAATATTGATCCAGTTGTCCTTGTCGGTGGTGGAGAGGCTACTTCCGACGTGTTGCACAAAGTATTAGCGCCCGGACGTATCTGCGTTGCTGCGGACAGTGGTGCGCATCTGGCGCATGCGGCCGGTGTGGAAGTGGCGGCGGTCATCGGCGACTTTGATTCCATTGACCAAACTATTTTACAAGATATTCCTGTATCGCGCCACCACCCCGTCACCGAACAGGACAGCACGGATTTTGAAAAGGCGCTGTCGCGGATCACCGCTCCGGTAGTCCTCGCGGTCGGATTTCTGGGCGGACGCCTTGATCATCAACTGGCTGCCTGCCACACGCTTTTGCGTTATGCAGACCGGCCCTGCATCCTGATCGGGGCGACAGAAATCATGCTGATTGCCCCGCGCGATATTTCACTCGCGACGCAGGCGGGTGATGTTGTTTCACTGTTTCCGTTGGTTCCGGTGCAGGGGCAAAGCAGCGGGTTGCGTTGGCCCATCGACGGCCTCAAATTTGCGCCGGATCTGAGGATCGGCACGTCAAATGTCGCTACGGGTGCCTGCCGTCTCCAGATGGAGGCACCCGGCATGCTTCTGATCTTGCCGCTGCGGATTATTCAGCCGGTTGTTGAAGCACTGATGCAGCCAAATTTCGCGCGGTGGTCCGTTCCCTGAGCACAATGTAAAGGCCCGCGCCCATGGTAATCGCAATGCCAAGGCCTGCCAGCGGATTTGGGAATTCGTTGAATATGATCAACCCCAGCAAGGTCGCAAACGGGATTTCCAGATACTGCATCGGCGCCAGTGTGGCCGAGGGCGCGTAGCGCAATGACCATGTCATCAGCAAATGCGCTATCGTCCCCAAGAGACCAATCGCCACAAGGAGTGTCCATTCCTGACCATTCGGATTTACAAATGCGAGCGGGGCGATGTCGACCCACGTCCCCAGCGCTATAAGCGGCAGCATCATGCCAACGGCCATCACGCCGCTGACGGCTTGCAATCCGACGGGATCCGTCTGTTTGGCGATCTTTCGGGTGACCAGCATGAATACCGACAGATTGGCGGCGACGAAAACCGGCAGCATCGCAGGCCAGCCGACGGAAGCAAAGCTCGGCTGCACAACAAGGAGCGTGCCGATGAAACCCACGATGCAAGCGATCAGACGGCGGGGGCCGACTTCCTCATCGAGGACATATTTGCCCAGCAACAGCATAAAAAAGGGCATGACGAAAACGATCGCGACGGCATCGGCCAGCGGCAGATATTTCAACGCGCTGAACATGGCCCCGATCCCGATCACATGCAGAACGGTTCGAACAAAGGCCAGCCACAACACAGTGCCGCGCATCCGCCACATCCGTCCCGTGGTCCAGACCAAGGGGATAAGCACCAGCGCCTGCACGGCAAAGCGGACAAGCACGACCTGCCCGAGCGGAACGGACGTGCCCAATATCTTGGCAACAGCATCGCCGATAGGGGCGACGATGCAGAAACCAAGCATTAGGGAGATGCCAAGAGTAGGATGGTCATTGTTCATGTGTTCAATTTATTTGGGAAGCCGACAGGGCGCAACCATCGCTTGCTGCGCGTTATTTGCCGATTTGTGTCAAGCTGACACAGATGTGGTTCGTTCTCTGACATCACTGTATCAGGTGTAGTAATGCGCTTGTGTGTTTTGATACATTGGCATCTGAGAGACGGGTATCTGTACCATTTGATGGGTTTGGCCAGCGGGCTGGAATTTTGGACCGGAGGTTTCAAGCGGCAGGGCGGCCCAGGGTCACCCGGTTGCGGCCACGCATTTTGGCAGAATAGAGCGCCTTATCTGCCTGATCCAAAAGTTCGGCAGGGTTCTCCTGCCGCGACCTGCGCATGTCGGTGCTTTCGCCAATGGCCATGCCGATGCTGATGGTCACTGAAATCGGTTCCGGGTGACCGGGTACCTTGAACGGCAACTCTCCGATGTCCTGACAAATACGGACAGCAGCTTCGCGCGCCTCTTCCGCGGTGGTGGCAGGCATGACAATCATGAATTCCTCCCCTCCGATGCGGGCGACAAGGTCCATTCGCCGCAACGACGCGCGCAGCCTGCTGGCTACTTCGACCAGCACCGCGTCACCCGAGGCGTGACCATAAATATCGTTGATTTGCTTGAAATGATCGAGATCGCCAACCATCACTGCAAAGGGATGGCCTGTTCTTTGGGAATGGGCGCTCACCCGGTCGAGATGTGGCATGGCATAGCGGCGATTGTGCAAACCAGTGAGCGGGTCGTAGACCGCCTCTTCCATTCCGGTACGATAGGTGGCGCGCATGTTGGCATCAGTGCGCTTGCGTAGAAGCAAGGCCTTGAGCCGCAACGCCAGTTCGGCTTCTTCAAAGCCTTCGATCATGACGTCATCTGCCCCCAGATCAAGCGCCTGAGCAGCCATTTCGCTGTCGCTCTTTGTCTGAACCACAAGAATGGCCGCGTGTCGCGAAACGGCATTGGCCCGCAGGAAAGAAATCAAGCGCAGAATCGCGGTTCTTTCGACCGGGTCGGTGGGCTGCACCAATACGAACGCATCCGGGACCTTAGCATCGCGCGTCTCGGGCAGGACATCTCCGCCGGTGGACAAGGCAATGCTGGCGCTAAGCAGCGGGCGCAGCAGCGTGCGCCAGTGCTGGGCCCGGGCGCTATCGTTGCTCACCATCAGAATCTTGGCGCGATGTGTGAAACCGGTATCGGGTTCAGCCATGCCCAAAGCGGCGCTGGTGTCATCGCGCAGACGCCATTCTGCGCTGGCATTATAGGCGCGGATCAGGCTACGCACTCTGCCCAAAAGCCACACATCATCAAATGGTTTGCTCAGCACGTCATGTGCGCCCGCCTCGAGCGCCGCCATGCGCGCATCGCCCTGTGGCTTGCAGGCAAGCGCCATCACCGGAATATGCCGGGTCTGGCCATGTTTCCCGAGCGTTTTGCACAGACTTGCGGCACCGCCGTCTGGTAAATCAATTGCAGCGATGATCAGATCGGGGGCTTCATCAACTGCCATCTGAAGCGATTCCGCCACAGTACCGGCCTGCAACACCTGATAGAAGGCCGAAGCCAGTTTGACCTTCAGCACGATCCTATTGGTCGCGATGGCGTCTACGATCAGGACTTTGCCGTGCACGGGGTTATCCTTTTGTTTGGATAATGCGTTTCATGCTTCTGTTTTTGCGCCTATTGGTTAACAAAGCGTTTCGAATGACTCTAAAATCCGGAGCACATATGCACGTTACGCGGGAATCCGCCGAAGTCATTGGCCTGCAGGCTCTTGGATGGCTGGCGGGAAATGACGATCTGTTGCCCAGCTTTTTAAGCAGCACCGGGGCGTCCGAGGAGGATCTGCGTGCCCGCGCTTCGGATCCAGAGTTTCTGGGTGCGGTCCTCGACTTTCTGATGATGGATGACGCATGGGTGATAGGGTTTTGCGACACCGCAGGCGTGCCTTGTGAGCGCATCATGCCCGCACGCGCTGCCTTGCCTGGCGGTGAACAGGTCAACTGGACGTGAGCAAATATCCAAAAAAAATCAAAGGGCTGATCTTTGACAAAGACGGCACACTTTTTGATTTCGCGGCCACTTGGGAGGCATGGGCACAGGCGTTTCTGATGCGGCTGTGTATGGGGAACCGCGCCCGCGCGACGGAAATGGGCGCGGTCATCGGTTTTGATATGGAAAGCGCTCAATTTGCGCGGGACAGCGTGGTTATCGCAGGCACATCCGGTGAAGTGTCGGAAATCCTGTTGCCGTTCTTTCCGGACATGAACGCGCAAAGTCTGACGGCTTTGCTGAACCAGGAATCCGAACGCGCGCCGCAACGCGAGGCGGTGCCGTTAATGCCGTTGTTGATAGACTTGCGCGCCCGCGGGCTCAGGCTCGGGGTCGCCACCAATGATGCAGAGCGGCCTGCGCGGGCGCACTTGGGCAGCGCCGGTGTGCTGGACATGTTTGATTTCATCGCCGGTTTTGACAGCGGCCATGGCGGCAAACCGGCGCCGGGACAACTCTTGGCCTTTGCAGCGGCCATGGGTTTGGCGCCTGACCAGATTGTGATGATCGGCGACAGCACCCACGACCTGCGTGCAGGGCGCGCAGCCGGGATGACAACCATCGGCGTGCTGACGGGACCTGCCGACACCAATGATCTGACGCCATTGGCTGATCTGGTAATGCCCGACATCGGCCATCTGTCCGAATGGCTCGACACCCAGTAAGTAGATGCGCCCTGACGGAAAACGACACTTCCTGTCGCCAACAGAGCGGATAGCGCGTGCGCCTTGAGGCCTTGTGAAAAGGAAACCTCGAAGGGGCATCTCATGGCCGATACATCCAAACGCAGAATTCGCCATGGCGGACGCGCAGGCGCGAAGGACCGTCGCGGATCATCGGTGATCGAACAGATGCCGTGGAAGCCGCCCGTCAACATAGACCGACCCACTGAGCCGCTGGATGAAGAGGGCGTTATGGCCATTCACGATGGGGCCATGCGTATTCTCGAAGAGATCGGAATCGAGTTCCTGAACCCCGAAGCCTGTGAGATTTTGGCCAAGGCAGGGGCCGACGTGAACGGCGAAAACGTCAAGATGGGCCGCGACTTCGTGATGGAATGGATCGCCCACGCCCCGTCCGAATTCACGCTGACCCCGCGCAACAGGGACCGCCAGATCACCATTGGCGGCAAGAACCTCCTGTTTGGCAACGTGTCCTCACCGCCCAACTATTTTGACATGGCGATCGGCAAGAAAGTCCCCGGTACCCGCGAGATGTGCAAGGATCTGTTGCGGCTGACCCAGTATTTCAACTGTATCCACTTCGCGGGCGGCTATCCGGTGGAGCCGGTGGACATCCATGCCTCTGTGCGCCATCTGGACGTGCTCTTTGACAAGTTGACGCTGACCGACAAGGTCATGCACGCTTATTCACTTGGCAAAGAGCGGGTCGAAGACGTGATGGAGATGGTGCGCATCGCGGGCGGCATGACCCACGAAGAATTCGACGCGACGCCCTGCATGTATACCAACATCAACTCCACTTCGCCGTTGAAACATGATTTCCCGATGATGGACGGTTGGATGCGGATGGCACGGCGCGGGCAGGGGCTGGTGGTTACGCCGTTCACACTGGCCGGTGCGATGGCACCTGTCACCATGTCGGGTGCCGTGGCGCAATCATTGGCAGAAGCGTTGTGCGCCGTGGTCCTTGCCCAGATCATCCGCCCCGGCTGTCCGGTGGCGATTGGCACATTTACATCCAATGTCGACATGAAATCTGGAGCGCCGGCTTTTGGTACGCCGGAATACATGCGTGCCACGCAGATGACCGGGCAGCTGGCGCGGTTCTACAAATTGCCGATGCGTTCCTCAGGGGTCTGCGCCGCAAACGTGCCGGACGGGCAGGCCATGTGGGAGACGTCCAATTCGCTTTGGGCGGCGGTGCAGTCGGGCACCAACATGGTCTATCACGCGGCGGGCTGGCTGGAGGGCGGGCTGATTGCGAGCCCCGAAAAATTCATCATGGATTGCGAAGTTCTTCAACAAATCCAGCGTTATATGGAACCCGAGATTTGTGCGACCGGACCGGACGAGATTGCATTGGACGCGATCAAGTCAGTCGGTAATCAGGGACACTTCTTTGGCATACAGCACACTCAGGACCGTTATGAAAAGGCGTTTTACCAGCCGTTCCTCAGCGACTGGCGCAACTTTGAAGGCTGGGAGGTCGCGGGCGGTATCTGGACAGCTGAACGCGCACATCACATGTTCAAGAATATTGTTGCAAGCTTCGAGCCGCCTGCGATGGAGGAGGGCATACGTCAGGAGCTTGCGGAGTTCGTGGAGCGCCGGAAGCTGGAAGGTGGAGCGCCGACGGACTTCTGAGGGGCAATACGTGGACAGAAGTAATTCAAAATAGCCGTCACGCACGCCGGTCCGGCTTGCCAAGAATCTTGTGTCGCAAATGATCACCGACGCGTTGCCTGAGGTTACGTTTTTTCTCGACCCTGCACACGAGCTCTTCGGTAAACCGGATAATGTCTCTCAATAAACGATCTTTGGTATTTACTTCACCCAAAAGCGATTCATCAAAGTGAATGTTGACCGGATCGTTGACGAGATCGATTTCTGTATCCGCTGCATACATTCCCGCAATCTTCGAGAGTTGTTCGGGACTGACGTGGGGCGTGCGGTAAAATTGCTTCGCAAGTTCAATCCAATGAAAAGCCTCGCTGCTTCTGTGTTTACGTGTGCGCACGTTCCAAGCGCCCAGCATAACCTTTCCAAGTAATTGCTCTGATGTCCTCACCGGGAAGTGAGCAAGTTTAGTCGTTTCAGAGACTTGCCCGGTAATTTTCTTGCCCTTTACTTTTAGTCCATGGGATCCGGGTCCAAGGTCGACCGACCCCAGATATCTCTTCGGTATGGTAACTTTGGTATAGTTCGGAGACTCAAATGCACGACGACGAGTAATTTGGCTCAAGAATGAGCGAGCCTCAGGATCGTCGTCGGATGTCGGCACATAGGTCGCCCATGGGAGATCTATGATGTCCTCTGATGACGACATTTCCGCAGTGAATTCAACTTTCTCTGCCTTGATCATTTCATCAGCATCCAGAACGATCACACGTTTTGGGTCAAAATTCTTTTGGCACTCATTCAGAAATTCACTCAGAATAATGTGTTGCACGTGATTGCGCCGACCGTCTGAGCGAAGTTCGCAAGGGAGCCCCTGATCCCCCAATCTCCCGACGATATCCGGTGTTTCATCGATACTGTGGTTGTCGATTACAACAAGGTGATCCAGAAAATGGAGGTTCTGGCGAACCATTGTCTCTATTATGTCTGCTTCGTTGCGTACAACGGTAACGCCCAATATCATTAAACTCGCTTAGTCCTTTGTACAATTTAGCTCAATGTTCGCCGCCCACAGTCTCCCAAAAAAGTCTGTAACCACAAGCTTGACCGACGTATCATTTAGCTCGCTCTGCATTAGGTCTTTGTTTCAGAATATAGTCCCAGATTAAATCTACGATCCAGTGGCCGTACTGAGGAACAGGTATCGGGACTTCAAAAGCCAGCAATCGTCCGCAAAGGCTGCGCGACCATGCGGTCTGTATCGTTATCCGCTAGCGAGCCGTCAACTGTTGGCGGGTGAAATCCCTAAAATTTGAGATGTCAGCCAAATCTTAACTGCTTCCGCCGCATGGTTTGGACGGGGATTGAGAAAGAGGTCGACATGCACGGGCTTATTAACCGCAGCATCCAGAGTTTTGTCTGCAACAGTTACGGCATTGGTGTCTGGGCTGAAGTTGCTGCACAGGCCGAGCTTGATTTTACTGAATTTGAAGCAATGCTCATGTATGACGACGCGCTGACCACGCGTGTTCTGGATGCGGCAGCCCTCATATTGCACCGTCCGCGTGACGAGGTGATGGAAGATATCGGGGCACATCTGGTAACACACCCCGGCTTTGAGGGGGTGCGCCGGTTGTTGCGCTTTGGGGGGGTCGATTTTCAGGATTTCCTGCATTCTCTGGATGATTTGCCGGATCGCGCACGCCTTGCCGTGGCCGACCTGCATTTGCCCAAGATTGAGCTGCGGGGTCATGCAGAGGGACAATTCAGTCTGATTTGTGATGGGACGGTAGCCGGGTTTGGACATGTTATGATGGGCATCCTGCGGGTGATGGCCGACGATTACGGTGCCCTTGCTCTGCTGGAACACACCGGATCGGGCAGCGGAGTGGAAACCCTCACGATCACGCTGGTGGCGGCCAATTTTGCAGAAGGTCGCCAGTTTGAACTGGGCGCAAGCATCGGATGAATATACGTTCCCATACCTCCGTTCTCGATGTTCTTTGCCCGATGCATCTGATTGTCTCGGCAACAGGCCACATCATGCATGCGGGCCCCACGATTGCCAAGTTGCGCAGTGCCACCCCCCTCAAGGGGCAGCGTTTTCTGGAGGCGTTCTCCGTCAGGCGACCGCGCGCGATAAACACGATGGCTGATCTTCGCGGGGTCGCCCACAGAAAGCTTCATCTTGAAATAACCGGTGCACCGCGCACTGCGCTCAAAGGCATCATGGTGCCCATCGCGGATGGTTCAGAGGACGCTATTATCAACCTTTCTTTTGGCATTTCTGTAATCGAAGGGGTGCGCGATTATGGGTTGAGCAATTCCGATTTCGCGGCCACCGACCTTGCTATTGAAATGCTCTACATTATGGAGGCCAACACCGCCGCGATGGAATTGTCGCGGCATCTGAACTTGCGGCTTCAGGGGGCGAAGGTTGCAGCCGAAGAACAGGCGCAGACGGATACGTTGACCGGGTTGAAAAACCGCCGTGCGATGGATTCGGTGCTGGAGCGGTTGTTGGCAAGCGGGGACAGTTTTGCCGTGATGCAGATCGATCTGGACTACTTCAAGGCGGTCAACGACACCCTCGGTCACGCAGCCGGCGATCATGTGTTGCAAACGGTGGCACGTGTGATGCTCGAAGAAACCCGTTCCACAGACACCGTCGCACGGGTTGGAGGGGATGAATTTACGGTTATCCTTCCCAAGCTGCATGACGAAGAGGTGTTGCGCGGTGTCGGTCACCGGATCATCGAACGCCTCGAAGTGCCAATTCGCTTTGACGGACATGAGTGTCGGATCTCGGCCAGCATCGGCACTGTCTGGATTCAGTCGGGCCCGTCCATTTCCGCTGACGAAGTTCTATCGGATGCCGATGTGGCGCTTTATGCGTCAAAACACGCAGGGCGCTCGCAACAGACATTTTACAAACCAGAATTGCGCGCGGCAGCCAACGCGGGTGTGCCACCCACAAGTCGAGGGGGCCTTGAAGGGCAGGGCGTGACTAGGAAAGTCTAATTCGAAACGGATTGTAATTCAGCAACAGCGCGCCGCGATCCACTCGAACACTCGGTGTTTGATATGAATAGTTCCACCGGCACCACCGAGACGGGCAAGCGGTTCCACGGGTTTGGCGAGGGTAACGTTTCCACGCCCTTTAGCGCCACCAACAGTCCGGCTATCACGGACGTGACTATGTTCTGCACGCCCATGATCAGTACTCTCAGGGCACAGGTCAGACCCAATCGGCAGACTGTAGCGCCCAGCTTGCTGGCCTCCGGCAAGAGCATCGCAAGTTAAGGATTGGCAGCATCGAAGGCGCGTTTCATCGCCTGCTTGATAAGTAAGCTGAAGCGAGTCTGTTTTCTTAAACCAACGATATCGCGCTATACCGCGTGCGAGATAGGCCAACTCCTTATTTGCGCCTGGTTGATATAGCTTTTGAAGGGGGGGCGAACCATCCTGGGTCCAATTCTATCAAAACTATCCCAGCCGTTGCTTTGGGCGGTGATCTGCTTGGAAAGAATCAGGTGGTTGCGGACCTCTTTGTGACTGCCGTATCCAATAAGGTGTGCAATTTCGAGA
>JBARUV010000076.1:0-16269 GCA_049645905.1 Sulfitobacter sp. | reverse complement strand
GCTGCGGGCAAGGTGCCGCCTGCCAAGGTGCTGGTTGTCGGTGCGGGAGTGGCCGGTCTGGCTGCCATCGGCACGGCAACGTCGCTGGGTGCGATCACCTATGCCTTTGACGTGCGTCCCGAAGTGGCCGAGCAGGTCGAAAGCATGGGCGCTGAGTTTGTCTATCTCGATTTCGAGGAAGAGCAGCAGGACGGTTCCGCCTCTGGTGGTTATGCTTCTGTTTCCTCACCGGAATTCCGCGAGGCGCAGCTTGCCAAATTCCGCGAGCTGGCCCCGGAAGTGGACATCGTGATCACCACCGCGCTGATCCCCAACCGCGAAGCACCCGAGTTGTGGACCGAAGATATGGTCGCCGCGATGAAGCCCGGTTCCGTGATTGTCGATCTGGCGGCTGAAAAGGGCGGTAACTGCAAACTGACTGTGATGGACGAAAAGATTGTCACCAAAAACGGCGTGACGATCATCGGTTATACCGATTTCCCGAGCCGCATGGCGACGCAGGCCTCGACGCTTTATGCCACCAACATCCGCCATCTGATGACTGATCTCACCCCTGACAAGGACGGTGTGATCAATCACAACATGGAAGACGACGTGATCCGCGGTGCGACGATTACACATGCCAAGGAAGTGACGTTCCCGCCACCACCCCCCAAGGTGGCCGCGATTGCGGCCAAGCCGAAAGCGCCCGCGCCCAAAGAACTGACGCGCGAAGAAAAAGCCGCCAACGAGGTGGTCGCGTTCAAGAAGCAAACCAGGAACCAGGTCACGCTGCTGGCCATTGGCGGTGCGTTGCTGCTGTTGGTGGGCCTTGTGGCACCAGCCAGCTTTATGCAGCACTTTATCGTCTTCGTGCTGGCGGTCTTTGTCGGCTTTCAGGTCATCTGGGGGGTCGCGCACAGCTTGCACACACCGCTGATGGCGGTGACAAATGCGATTTCATCAATCATCATTCTGGGGGCGCTGATGCAGATCGGGTCCGGCTCTTTTCTGGTGGTGTTGCTGGCGGCGTTGTCGGTCTTTATGGCCGGAATCAACATCTTTGGCGGTTTCCTCGTGACACGGCGCATGCTTGCCATGTTCCAGAAATCTTAAGGGAGGCTGGATAATGGATTTTGGTTTCACAACAGCGGCTTATGTGGTTGCAGCAGTTCTCTTCATCTTGAGCCTTGGCGGGCTTTCGGGACAGGAAAGCGCGAAACGCGCGGTATGGTATGGCATTGTCGGCATGGCGCTGGCCGTGGCGGCGACGCTGATCGGGCCGGGCACCGGCTTTTGGTTGCTCTCTATCATTCTGATCGCGGGGGGCGGTGCCATCGGGTACCAACTGGCGACACGGGTGCAGATGACGCAGATGCCCGAACTGGTCGCTGCGATGCACTCGCTTGTCGGTCTGGCGGCGGTGTTTGTCGGTCTGATCGCACACTTTGAAATCGGTCGCGTGGCTGACTTTCTGGCCGGTGGCGGTGACGTCTATGAACTGGGCACCTTTGCGGGACTTATCGCCAAGAAGTCGGCGGTCGAGATCAACATCCTGCGGGTTGAACTGTTCCTTGGTGTGTTCATCGGCGCGGTGACCTTTACCGGATCTGTCATTGCCTATGGCAAGCTGGCGGGGCGGGTTTCCTCTGCGGCGGAAAAGCTGCCGGGGGGGCATATGCTCAACATTGCAGCTGCGGCTGTGTCGGTGATCACGCTGATCTGGTACTTCAACACTGGCGGCTTTCTGCCGCTGTTCCTGATGACCCTCGCGGCCCTGTTCATCGGGTATCACCTGATCATGGGGATCGGCGGGGCGGATATGCCTGTCGTCGTTTCCATGCTCAACAGCTATTCCGGCTGGGCAGCGGCGGCGATTGGTTTCAGCCTTGGCAACGATCTGCTGATTGTTGTGGGCGCGCTTGTCGGCTCTTCCGGTGCGATCCTGTCCTACATCATGTGTAAGGCGATGAACCGGTCGTTTGTCAGCGTCATTCTGGGTGGCTTTGGTGGCCCTGCGGGCGAGCAGATGGCCGTAGAAGGCGAACAGATCGCGATTGAAGCGGAGGGTGTTGCCACCGCGTTGAACGAGGCGGACAGCGTTATCATCATCCCCGGCTACGGTATGGCAGTGGCGCAGGCCCAACAGGCGGTCAGCGAGTTGGTCAAGAAACTGCGCGCGCAGGGCAAGAACGTGCGTTTTGCCATTCACCCCGTTGCAGGGCGTCTGCCCGGACATATGAACGTGCTGCTGGCCGAGGCGAAGGTGCCTTATGACATCGTGATGGAAATGGACGAGATCAACGATGATTTCCCGTCCACCGACGTGGCGATCGTGATCGGCTCCAACGACATCGTGAACCCTGCAGCACAGGATGATCCCAACAGCCCTATCGCCGGTATGCCAGTGCTGGAATGCTGGAAGGCCAAGCAGGTATTCGTGTCCAAACGCGGGCAGGGCACGGGCTATTCGGGTATCGAGAACCCGCTGTTCTTCAAGGAAAACACGCGGATGTTCTATGGCGATGCGAAAGAAAGCCTTGATAAGCTGCTGCCGATGGTCGACTGATTTCTTTGGTATGAAGATCGAAAGAGCCGGACCTGTTGGTCCGGCTTTTTTATGGGCATCAGACGGGTCGCTTGTTTCGGGCAGGAGGCGTACGGGCCGGAACCTTTGGTCGTGCACGGGTCGTTGGTATACGAATGTACACGGCAACACATTGAATTCTTTTACATATTTTTCTAGGCATCAAGGTTGTATACGATATATGTGTCAGAATGCTGCCCCAAATTCGAAAGCCGTCTTATGGCCCCTATCACCGATCATCCACTGCGCTATCGCCTGACGTCCGAATTGCATGCGCGCCCGTTTCCTGCCCTGGAAGCACCAACGACAGCCGTATTTCTGGCGCTGAAGCAGGAGTCCGAAACAAGTGACCGCGCGGATGATCTTGCGCATCTGACGGCGCTTCTGGATCATTACGGTGCGCCAAAGCCGCAGGCGGGCGCCACACATTATTTCGGCGATATCGGAAAATTTCACCTCAAGTGGGAGCAACATACCGAATTCGCGACCTACACCGTGTTCATGGACAAGCTGAGCACGCGGCCGTTTGATCCGGCCGAGTTCGAAGTGTTTCCCAAAAGCTGGCAGGACAGCGTGCCACGGTCCTGTATCACCTCGGCCCTGCTGCGCATCATGCCGCGCCCTGCAGAGGACGCCGGGATCGGCCCGATGCTGGATGAATGGTTTGTTGCCGAAAGCCTTGCCGCCGCCAGTGTGCTGGAGGACGCAGCGGTCGTGGCCAGCGATTTTCGCATCGATTCTGCCGGGCATATGCGGTTTGGCATCTTTGTCACGCCGGGCACCAGTCGCCGGCGCGTCGGGCGCATTGTGCAGCGGCTGTGCGAGGTAGAGACCTACAAGACGATGTCGATGCTCGGATTTGCCGCTGTACGTGATTTTGGCTCTGAACTGAATGCGCTTGATGCGCAGCTTGGCGGGTTGACCGATGCAATGCGCGGTTCAGGTGCGCGGGTCGAAGAAACCTTGCATGAGTTGCTGGACGTTTCGGTATCGCTCGAGCAGTTGACGGCGCGCACGTCGTACCGGTTTGCCGCCACAGCCGCCTATGAGGCGCTGGTCAGTCAACGCATTCTCGCGCTGAACGAGGCGCGTTTCATGGGACGGCAGGGGTTTCGTGAATTCATGATGCGCCGCTATGAACCGGCGATGCGGACGGTCAAATCCTCAAAAGAGCGTTTGAACGCGATGTCGGATCGCGCCATCCGCGCCGCCGAACTGTTGCGGACCCGTGTCGATGTGGAGCGGTCGGCCCAAAATCAGGACATACTGGCCAGCATGGACAAACGCTCCGATTTGCAGCTGCGTCTGCAACGCACTGTGGAAGGACTGTCTGTCGTTGCGGTCAGCTATTACGCGGTGTCGCTGGCCAGCTACCTGTTGTACCCGATCGGCGGCCCCCTCGGGCTGTCCAAAGGGAGTGTCAGCGCGATTATTACGCTGCCGGTAGTGGTTTGTGTGTGGTGGTTCCTGCGGAGGCTGCGCCGCGAGACTGATTGACCAACGCGTTCGTCACGAGGGCACCCGCCGCGATCATTGCGAGCGCGAGCAGGGCTGCGACAGACAGCGTCGGTACGCCCGACAGGCCCGCGCCCAAGGTGCAACCACCTGCGAGCACGCCGCCCACGCCCATCAGCGCGGCACCGGTCAGATAGCGACCGGTCTGGCGGGGGCTTTCAAAGCTTTGCCACGTAAACTCGCGCGCCAGAAGGCTTGTCACCAGTGCGCCCAGCAGCACGCCGCCCAGCAGACCTGTGCCAAAGCCTGCAGAGATCGAGGTGCTGGCAATGGTCCAGAACAGGGCTTCGGTTGCGGGTGATGTGAACGACAGGCTTTCCATCGCGATTGGATCAAAGTCGTCAAAAAGCACATAGCCGGTGCCCACCCATGCCAAAGGCACCAGAAGGCCAATGCCCGCAGCCATTGCAAGCTGGGCGGGGCGGATGCCGGAGCGCAGACCAAAGACCAGGGCAGCCAGACCGATCAAGCCCGCCCAGAACATTGCGCCACCGGGCAGGGCCGCAAGGGAGACCGCATCGCCCATCTCGACTGTCACAGAGCCAAGGGTGGTGCGCAGGGGTGCCAGCAGACCTTTGAGTGTGGCATGGGCGACCACGGCAAAGACCACGATCACCAAAGCGGCGCGCAGGTTTCCAGAGGCGCTGAGCACCGTCAGCCGCGAAATGCAGCCGCGGGTCAGGACCATGCCCGCGCCAAACATCAGCCCCCCGAGCGCAATCGCCAGCACAGGGACAGAGGACGCCATAAAGCGATGCTCTGCAAAGGTGATCCAGCCGGCAGCGACGGCCACCTGTGTGCCGACAACGGCAACGGCCAGTGCTGTGAGCCAAACGCCTGCTGCTGCACGTCTGTCATCCCCCACGAGGCTGCGGCGCAGGCAAAATCTGGTGCGTTGTGCCAATACGCCAAAAAGCGCGCCGATGATCAGGCCAAAGCCTATCGCGGCCTGTGGGGCGGTCAGCGTTTCAAAGCCTAGCGTCTCGAACATCGGTCAATCCTTGCATATCGGAATTTTTTCCTATCTGGCGCGGCAAAAGTCAGGGATCAAGTAATATTCTGATGATTGAATGCGTTCATAGGGGGAAATTATTCCGATGCGGCGGATTTTGCCGGAACATCGTTCGCTGGTTGAGGGCTGTGTCAGGCCAGAGGTGTCTTGCAGCCGCGCCAACCACCATTCGGTCCTTTTTTGCGCAAAAGCGGGGCGGCAGGCGATGGCCCTGTTCAGCGGCCCCTGATACGTGGATCAAGCGCGTCGCGCAGGCCGTCACCCAGATAGTTCACGCCCAACACAGTCAGCGAAATCGCAATGCCCGGCAGCATCACGCGTTCGGGAAATTCCTGCATCCTTGGCACTGCATCGGCCAGCAGTTTGCCCCATGTCGGGTAATCCGACGGGAAGCCGACGCCGAGAAAGCTCAGCGCGCTTTCGGTGATGATCGCCGTGGCCAGACCCAAGGTGGCCGATACCATGATCGGAGATATCACGTTGGGCAGCAGGTGGCGGCGGATGATTTTGGAGGGCGTGGTCCCGATAGAGCGGGCGGCAAGAATGAACTCGCGTTCCTTGAGCGCAAGAATGTCGCCCCGCACAATACGGGCGGTTTGCATCCATGAGGTCAGGCCAATGACCGATACGATCAGGACGAACATGCCCGCCTCGGGGCTGCCAAAGAATTCGTTCAATGGCTGGCGGAACAGCGTCACGGCCAGCAGCACCAGTGGCAGGATCGGCAGTGACAGCACCAGATCGGTAAAGCGCATCATCCAGAAGTCTGCGCGTTTGAAGTAGCCTGAAACCACGCCCACAGCCGTGCCGATCACCAGCGCCAGCAGCATCGCGATCCAGCCTACGGCCATTGATACGCGGCCCCCCGACAGCATCTGGCTCAGGATATCGCGGCCCAACTGATCCGTGCCAAAGGGATGCGCCCAGCCTGCTTTGACATCGCCGTTCCACAGAAGGGTGTAGATCGGTCGCCAGTCCTTGTTGCGGATATCAAGCTTTTTGGCATCCAGATCCCAGATGTAGGGCCCCACCAGCACGGCCAGCGTGATGAACACCAGAAAGCCACCGCCGAACAACGCGCCTTTGTGTTTGCGGAACTGGTCCCAGACGTCCTTCCACTGGCTGCGCGGAGGCTTTTGGGGTTCCTTGTCCATCAAGGCGCCAAAGGTTTCCAGATCGGGTGTATCAGTCATAGCGGATCCTCGGGTCCAGAAGGCCGTACAGGATATCGGCAATCAGGTTAAAGAACACGATCAGGATCGCGAAGATAAACGTCAGCGTCATGACGCCCGGAATGTCGTTGGCAAAGAGCCACGTCAGCAGCAGTTGCCCGATGCCGTTTACCTTGAACACGTTCTCGGTGATGATCGCGCCGCCAAAGATCGACGGCACGCCAAGGGCAATCACGGTCACGACGGGGATCATCGAGTTGCGCACCACATGCACCATGACCACGGTTGCCTCGCGCAGACCCTTGGCGCGGGCGGTGCGGACATAATCCTGATTGAGGTTGTCCAGCATCGCACCGCGCATATAGCGGCTGATCTGGGCGGTGGTCTGCAACGCCAGCACCATTACCGGCATGATCATCTGGTAGAACTGGACTTTGAAGCTAGCCCAGTCGTTTACCACATGCAGCGTGTTATAGATTGAGGGCAGCCATCCCAGATAGACCGAGAAGATCACGATGAGCAGCGGACCGGTAAAAAACGGCGGGATCGAAAAACCGACCATGGTGATGAAGGTACCGGCCTGATCAAACACCGAATAGTGACGGTAGGCCGAATAGATGCCGATCGGGATCGCGATCAGGATACCCACGACATAGGCAAGGCCGACAACCCATAGTGTCTGGGGAATACGCTGGACGACGATGTCCATGACGGGGCTGCGGGTCTGCCAGCTCAGCACGCGCTGTTTGCCTTCGGAAAACGCCGTGTCGGGCAACCACGAAAACCACGAGGACCGGGTGGTCAGGTAGTCAATGAACACCTGCGGTTCGATCCAGAAGAACTGCACCAGCCACTTCCAGTACTGGATATACCATGCTTCGCCCAGACCGAGCGCGGCACGCATTTTCTCTTTCACATCTGGTGGGACGGTGAGGGGGACCTGTGCCATCGGGTCGCCCGGTGCCAGCTGGAGCAGGCCAAATATAACAAGACTGATGAACAAAAGCGTCGGTATTGAGAGGATCAATCGTCTGATGGTGAAAGTCAGCATCGGGCGCCTTTGTTTATGGGTCTTTTAGGGGGAAAGAAGGGGAGCGCGGGTTTTCACCCACGCTCCCCAATCAGGTTATTCGCCCTTGCGATACCAGTCGGCGACATTCCACAGTTCGGAATCCCACACGTTCAGGACAACGCCGCCAAGCGAGGAGGCATGGGCAGAGACCCGCGCACGGTTCACCAGCGGCACGATGGTCATCGTTTCTTTGGTCACCATGTCGTTCATCTTGCGGGCAATTTCGGCGCGTTTGTCGATGTCGCCCGTACGGGCCAGCTCGTCGATCATCGCGTCATATGCCGGGTCGCAGAAGCGGTTGATGTTCTCACCCTGCCACTGGCTGGATGGCTTGGGCTCTGCGCCACAACGATAGGCCGCCAGATATTGCTGGGGGTCGGTGCCGTTGAACGTGTTGGCGTACATCTCGACGTCCGCATAGAACTTCTGGAATGTGTCAGGCGAACCGGGGTCGCCGCCAAAGAACACAGAGGAATCAGCGTTGCGCAGTTCGGTTTCTACGCCAATCTGCTGCCACCAGTCTTTGATCAGGGCCTGAAAATCCTGACGCACAGCGTTGGTGGATGTCTGGTACAACAGGGCCAGCTTCTTGCCGTCCTTGTCGCGCACGCCGTCACCATCGGTGTCGGTCCAGCCGGCTTCTTCCAGAAGTGCCTTGGCGCCTTCGATATCCTGCGTCAGGCAACCTGTGTTGTCAGAGGCATAGATGGCAGGTGCGGGCACCAGATTACAGGTTGGCGTACCGGCCTTGCCGTACCCCACTTCGGTCAGCAATGCGCGGTCGATGGCCATGGAAAGCGCGGTGCGCACTTTGATATCCGACAGGATCGGGTGGGGTTCAGCCACGGTCGCACGGGTTTCCGGTGGCAGATCAGGCGAGGGGTTCGTCAGGTTCATTTCCAGACGTTCCACCAGCGGACCGAAGCCTGTGATGGCCATACCCTTGCCGCCTTCTTCCATCTTGGCAATCACGTCGGGTGCCAACTGAAGGTTCCAGGCATAGTCGAATTCGCCGGTCTCGAGAACCGCACGGCCCGCAGCGGTCGCGTCGCCGCCGCCTTTGAAAGTGATCGTCGCAAAGGCAGGTTTTCCCGCTTCGCGGAAGTTTTCGTTAGCGGCAAATGTGATCACGTCATTGGGACGGAATTCTGTCACCGTGAAGGGACCGGTGCCGACGGGGTTAAAGTTCGCTTCGGTACATTCGGGCGCTTTGGCGCCAAGGCATTCGGCAAATTGTGCGGCCTGAATGATCGGGGACTGGCCACCGACAAATGGACCGTAGGGGTTTGGCTTGGGCTGGTTGAACGTTACCTTGACCGTCAGGTCATCCACCGCCTCAACGGTTTCAACACCGTCAAAAAATGCCGCCTGCGCGCAGCCGCCTTCGGGGTGCATACAATACTCGGCCGTGAATTTCACGTCCGCAGATGTCACCGGCGTGCCGTCAGACCAAACCAGACCGGATTTGATTTTCCAGGTGATCTGCGTGAGATCTTCAGACACTCCGCCGTTTGCCACTGTCGGCACGTCTTCGGCAAGGAACGCGACCATCTCGCCAGTCTCGTTATAGCGGGCCAGAGGCTCCAGCACGAGGGAGGAGGCTTCGATGTCCTTTGTGCCACCGGACAGGAAAGGGTTCAGGATGGACGGTGCTTGCCAGTAAATGATTTTCACCTCGCCGTCGCGACCGCGTTCGCCCTCGTGGCCATCGGCAAGTGCGAAGGGAGCAAATGCAGATGTTGCAATCGCGCCCATCAATAGGGTTTTCAATTTCATGTCGTACTCCTTTTTGGGCGCGCTTACATGCGCGCCGCGCTCTTACCACCCGTCTCGCGGGTTTTTGACTTCATCGCTGTGGGAAACAAGACCGAAAACCGCACATACACGGATAACCTTGAAAAAGCACACGCTCAATTCGTCCCCCAGAACGCACGGTCTCATCGAAACAGGTTTTGAAAATAATGCAAGTCTTGTCGGTGTGGAACGCAGGATCAGGAGTGC
Source organism: Sulfitobacter sp. (assembly GCA_049645905.1). GTDB lineage: Bacteria > Pseudomonadota > Alphaproteobacteria > Rhodobacterales > Rhodobacteraceae > Sulfitobacter. Next base: position 6,931 of record JBARUV010000076.1, on the reverse strand, counting down.
GGCTAATTCTCCCGTTTTAGTTGAAAATTCCCGGCTTAACCAGACGTGGCATGGGGTTCGCGAGGCACAACCTTGGCTGTCGGCGATGTCCGGTTGACGGCAGGTTAGTTTAAAGCCGACGATCCAGAACCGGACCGGCGCCGGTTTTGAGTTGCGCGCGGTACCGACGTTTCCGCAGATTTCCAGGGAACAGCTAACGCATGCGGATGTGGTCCGGATCACCGGTGATCGGGGCAGGTTTGCGTAAAGGTTGTGATTATTAATTGGGCACATTTCGGCAAGGTCGCCTCAAATGGAGGCGAAACTGCGAAGTCGGTTTGACAGTCGCCAGCCGCTCACCGTAGCGTCGCACAGGTAGCGCCTGAGGGGAATTTATGCTGGACCAGACCGACATGCCACCAATTGCCCGGATCAAGGGCCTTCGGGTTGAATTCCAAACCAAGGACGGCCCGGTTGTTGGCGTTGAGGATGTCAGCTTTGACATTCATCCCGGTGAAACGGTCTGTGTGGTGGGGGAATCAGGATCTGGCAAATCGGTATCGTCGCTGTCACTGATGCGTCTGGTGGAGTTCGGCGGCGGCGAGATCGCAGGCGGTGAACTACTCTTTACCCGCTCCGAAGGCGGCGAGATGGATCTGGCCGATGCGGCGCAGGGTACCATGCGCCATATCCGCGGCAACGAAATCGGGATGATCTTTCAGGAACCGATGACGGCGTTGAACCCCGTCTTTACCGTCGGCAAACAGATGACCGAAGGGTTGCGACTGCACAAGGGCATGAACAAGGCGCAGGCAATGACGCGGGCGCTGGAACTGCTCAAGCAGGTGCGCATCCCCGAACCGGAACGCCGGTTGAAACAATATCCCCACGAATTGTCAGGCGGCATGCGCCAGCGTGTGGTGATCGCGATGGCGCTGGCATGCGAGCCGCGATTGTTGATCGCTGATGAACCGACCACGGCGCTGGATGTGACCATTCAGGCGGAAATCCTTGCGTTGATGGACCGTCTGAAACGGGAAACCGGCACGGCGGTGATGTTCATCACCCACGACATGGCCGTGGTTGCACAAATGGCGGACCGCGTTGTTGTGATGTTCCGTGGCAACAAGGTCGAAGAAGGCACCGTCGAAGAAATTTTCGAGAACCCGCAGCACCCTTATACAAAAGCGTTGCTGGCGGCGGTCCCGAAACTGGGTGAAATGAACGGCAAGGATTATCCCGAACCGATGAAGCTGCTTGGCAGTGAAGGCAAGGAAATCGTGCCGATCAAGGGCACAAACGAGGTGTTGCTGACAGTCAGGAACCTGACGACGCGGTTTCCGGTCACGGGCGGGTTTTTCCGCCGTACGGTGGCGAATGTCCATGCTGTGGAGGACCTGTCGTTCACGATCAACAAAGGCCAGACGCTGTCGCTGGTCGGGGAATCAGGCTGCGGCAAATCCACCGCCGGCCGTTCGATCCTGCGGCTGGTCGAACCGCTCGCAGGCGAGATTGATCTGGCCGGCAAGGACATCATGGCGCTGAACCAGCGTGATCTGCGTACAGCCCGGCTGGATATGCAGATGATCTTTCAGGATCCCTTTGCCTCGCTGAACCCGCAGATGCAATTGTCGGATCAGGTTGCCGAACCGATCCACAATTTTGCGACGCTCAAAGGGGCGGACGTGCAGGAACGGGTCGAAATGCTGTTTGACCGTGTTGAACTGCCGCGCAGTTTCATGCGCCGTTTCCCGCATGAATTGTCCGGTGGTCAGCGCCAGCGTGTTGCGATTGCGCGTGCACTCGCCCTCAACCCCAAGCTGATCATCGCGGACGAGGCGGTCTCTGCACTGGATGTATCTGTTCAGGCGCAGGTGTTGAACCTGATGCTGGAATTGCAGGCCGAACTGGAATTGTCGTTCCTGTTTATCTCCCATGACATGGCCGTGGTTGAGCGGGTCAGCCATCAGGTTGGCGTGATGTATCTGGGCCGCATTGTCGAACTTGGTCCGCGCAGGGGCGTTTTTGAAAATCCGCAGCACCCCTATACACAGGCGTTGATGAAAGCTGTGCCGATCGCCGATCCGCGCCAGCGCAAGGACGAGAAGGATCTGAACTTCAAACCGATCCCGTCGCCCATCCATCCTGTCAGCTACCAGCCGGAACCCTCCGCGTATAACGAGGTCGAACCGGGGCATTTTGTACTGACCACCGACAGCGGATATTGATCCGCTCTGATCGGAGGCGCGGATGCAGAACATCCTGATCCTTGGCGCAATCACGCTCACCGGCGCGTTGTTGCTGTATCCGCCTCTGTCGCGGGCGCCGTTGTGGCGCGCCACGATAACGCCGCTTGCATCGATCATCGGCAGCGGATTTCTGGTTCTGGGCCCGATACTGAACGTGAATTTCGGCGGTTGGGCCCCTGCAATGATGTGTCTGCTCTGCTTGGCGGCCTATGCGTTCGGCAGCGCGATCCGGTTCAACATTGCCGTCATTGGCGATACGCCCCAAGACGGCGGCCCCTTGCTGGAGCGTGGACTGGAAGCCGCGTCAGCCTGGGCGCTGGCCTTGGCCTATGTGGTTTCGGTGGCCTATTACCTCAACCTATTCGGGGCGTTCGGGGTGACCCTTACCGATGTAAACGACAGTTATCATGCAAGGATGCTGACAACTGCCGTGTTTGTCATGATCGCCCTTGTGGGCTGGACGCGCGGCTTTTCGGCGTTCGAGCGGATGGAAGAAATCAGTGTCGGGCTGAAACTGGCTATCATTGCCGGACTATTGGTGGGGCTGGGGCTGTTTTTTGGCCGCACGGCAGCGGCGGGTCAACTGGCATTTGCGGCACCCGCGATATCAGGCTGGCCTGCAGTGGCGCTGGCTTTTGGTCTGATCGTGACGGTGCAGGGGTTTGAGACCTCGCGCTATCTGGGGGCAAATTATGATGCGGCACTGCGCATTCGTTCGATGCGGCTGGCCCAAGGTCTTTCGACCACGATTTACATGATCTACGCGGTCCTGCTGGCCTATATCTTTAGCCCGGGTGATGTCGCGCTCAGCGAAACGGCGATTATCGAGATGATGCATGTGGTTGCCCCCATTCTGCCGGCTTTGCTGGTGGTTGCCGCCTTGGCGGCGCAGTTCAGTGCGGCGGTCGCCGATACCGGTGGCTCTGGCGGGTTGGTCGCGGAACTGACCGGCGGGCGTGTTTCGCTGCGACAGGCTTACGCCGGGCTTGTCGCAGGCGGGTTGATCCTGACCTGGACCTCGGATGTGTTCGAAATTATCAGCTTCGCCTCGCGGGGATTTGCCCTATATTACGCCCTTCAGGCCGGACTGGCTGCGGTGCGCGCAAAACGGACGAGTGCAAGCTTGACACGCCGTGCCGGTTATGGCGGCTTGGCCCTGTTGGGTTTGGCAATCGCCCTTTTCGGCGCATCCGTTGAATAGACCCGAATATACCAGACAAAGGAAACGCCATGGCTGACCGACTTTCGCCGCTAGAACTGATGACCAAGCTGATCAGTTTTCCCACCGTCAGCCGTGATTCGAACATTCCGCTGATCGACTGGGTGCAGGATTATCTGAGCAGCCACGGCATCGAGAGCCATCGCTACATTGACCCGGATCAACCCAAACACGCGCTTTTTGCCCATGTCGGCCCGGATGAGGAAGGCGCGATTGTACTGTCCGGTCATACTGATGTGGTGCCTGTGGATGGCCAGCCCTGGGATACCGATCCCTACACCGTTGTCGAAAAAGACGGACGTTATTACGGGCGGGGCACCTGCGACATGAAAGGGTTTGACGCGCTTGCCCTCTGGACGCTGGTTGAGGCGCATCATGCAGGCATCAAACGCCCGCTGCAAATCGCCCTCAGCTTTGACGAGGAAATCGGCTGCACCGGTGCGCCACCGATGATTGAAGCGATGCAGGGCGTCGTGCCCAAAGGGTCGGCCGTGATTGTGGGCGAACCCTCGACCATGCAAGCGGTCACAGGTCACAAGGGCGGTTGCGGCTTTCATACCCATGTGATCGGGCACGAGGTCCACTCCTCTCTGATGCACACTGGTGTCAATGCGATCATGGCGGGGGCCAAGTTGATCGAATGGGCCAATGATCAGAACACCGAGAGCATGTCCGGCAAACCCACAGCCCTTGCCGCGATGTTCGAGCCACCCTTTACCACGGTACATGTCGGCATGATTACCGGCGGCACCGCCCATAACATCACCGCCAAGGACTGTAGGTTCGGGCTCGATTTTCGTGTTGTACCGGGTGAAGACAAGGAAAAGTGGAAGCTCTCCTTTCTGAAGGAAGTGGCAAAGCTTGAAAAACAGATGCAGAGCGTTGTTCCCACGACAAAGATCGAGATCACACCGCGTTTTGATGTCCCCGCGCTGGAGCCCGAAGAAGACGGCGAGGCCGAAACGCTGGTGCGCCAGATCACTGGTGACAATGCAAGTCACAAGGTCAGCTATGGCACCGAAGCGGGGCAGTTTCAGGAGGCGGGCTATTCGGCCGTCATCTGCGGGCCCGGTGACATTGCACAGGCCCACCAGCCCAACGAGTTTATCGAGATCAGCCAATTCGAGGCGGGACACGCCTTTATGAAAAAACTGATCACGCGCCTGCAAACCTGAGGCCGAGGGCGCGCAGGACCCGACCTTTCGTGCCACGTCTCTCGTCTTCATCGTCTTTGATGGCTCATCCAACAATCGCAAAGCCATGCGAATATTGCGGATGGAACACGCCTGTGGTGCCGGTCTGCTGCACCCCGCCTTTGTAAAGAATTGTCATGACACCTTTTCCTTTTAATGCCGCCACCCCCGTTACCTATCCCGGCCCGCACCATATGCAGGCAGATGTTGTGGTGATCGGCGGCGGCGTGATTGGCGTGTGCAGCGCGATTTATCTGGCGCGGGCAGGCCAGAAGGTCGTGCTGCTGGAAAAGGGCAGGATCGCCGCAGAGCAATCTTCGCGCAACTGGGGCTGGATCCGCCAGCAGGGCCGTGATCCGGACGAACTGCCGATCATGGCCGAGGCGATAGAGCTCTGGCAGGACCTTGCACGCGAGAGCGATGTAGATATCGGATTGCGCCAGACAGGCATCACCTATCTGGCTGCAAATGATCGCGAAATGGGCGGCTACCACGCGTGGCTGCCCTTTGCCCGTGACAACGGGGTTGATACCAGACTGTTAAGCACCGCGCAGACAGCGCAGATGTTCCCTGATGCGGCGCAGACCTATGCGGGGGCAATGACCACCCCGTCAGACATGCGCGCGGAGCCGTGGGTGGCAGTCCCCGCGTTGGCTCGGATCGCGGCACGCGAAGGGGTACAGATCGTCGAAAACTGCGCGGTGCGTGCGCTGGATATCGCGGCGGGGCAGGTGACAGGTGTTGTCACCGAGACAGGGCGCATCGCTGCCGCGTCGGTGGTGCTGGCGGGGGGCGCGTGGTCCTCGCTGTTTTTGCGCAACCACGGTGTTTCGATCCCGCAACTTTCCGTGCGGGAAAATGTGGCGGCGACACAACCGTTGCCGGAATTCTTCAGTGGTGCTGCGGCGGACCGCAAGGTTGCCCTGCGCCGACGGGCTGATGGCGGCTATACGCTGGCCCCGCCCGGCGTGACCGAATTGTTTGTCGGGCCGGATGCCTTTCGCGCCTTGCCGAAATATCTCACACAACTCAAACACAGTCCCTTTGGCCAGAAACTGCTGCCCGCCGCGCCCAAGGCGTTTCCCGATGCATGGGGCACACCGCGCCGGTGGTCACCGGATCAGCAGACCCCGTTCGAGGTGATGCGGATTCTTGATCCTGCGCCCAACATGCGCAAGATCAACCGGCTGGTTGCTGACTTTCAAGCCTTGTTCCCCGGACTGCCACCAGTCGAGCTGCAGTGCGCGTGGGCTGGCATGATTGACGTGATGCCTGATATCGTTCCGGTCGTTGATCACTGCGCCGCCCTTCCCGGACTGGTCATTGCCACAGGCATGTCGGGGCACGGGTTTGGCATCGGTCCCGGCATGGGCCGCGTCATTGCCGCACTGGTCACGGGGGGCATCGTGGGGCATGATCTTGGCAGATTCCGCCTGTCGCGATTCACCGACGGCAGCGCGATGCGGCTGGGGCCAAATGTCTGACCCCGTCCGAATGGAGGTCCAACAATGCCGATCAAAAACCGATTCGCTGAAACCCATGCCGACATCACCGGCTGGCGTAGGCACCTGCACACGATTCCGGAATTGATGTTCGATGTGCACCAGACCGCTGCATTTGTTGAAGAAAAACTGCGCAGTTTCGGCATTGCCGATATCACCACCGGCATTGGCAAGACCGGGATCGTGGCGGTGATCGAGGGCAAGACGAACACGTCAGGGCGTACCATTGGCCTGCGCGCGGATATGGACGCGCTGCCGATTACCGAAGCGACAGGGTTGGACTATGCCTCCACTATTCCCGGCAAGATGCACGCCTGTGGCCATGACGGGCATACCGCAATGTTGCTTGGCGCAGCACAATATCTGGCCGAGACACGCAATTTTGACGGGCGCTGCGTACTGATATTCCAACCTGCAGAAGAAGGCGGCGGCGGTGGCAACGAGATGGTCAAAGACGGCATGATGGACCGCTGGCAGATTGACGAGGTTTACGGGATGCACAACATGCCGGACTATCCGGCCGCGGCATTTGCGATCCGGGAAGGCGCTTTGCTGGCCGCCGCAGACGAGTTTGACATCCAGATCGTCGGGCAGGGCGGGCATGCGGCCGCCCCGCATGAGGCAGTGGATGCCAATCTGGCCGCTGCCCATGTGCTGATCGCCTTGCAAAGCATCGCCAGTCGCAACGTTGATCCCATCAAACAGGTCGTTGTCTCCGTATGTACGCTGCGCAGTGATACCGACAGCCACAATGTCCTGCCGCAAAAGGTCCGCTTGCGCGGCACGGTA
>JBARUV010000075.1:0-5969 GCA_049645905.1 Sulfitobacter sp. | reverse complement strand
TACGGGACGTTGCAATCTAAAGATCATACGTCATTGTTCACCGGACGTCCGAGCCGAGATCGCCTTCGTCACCCCCAAAAAAGTTCACAGCTGTGACTATGTCAAAGAGTCGACGAACAGTCGTAATGCGGCTACTTTCAAAACAAGGCCACATACACAGAGAACAACATGAGATTGTTGCTGGTTACCCTTAACCTCTTTCTGATCGCCGCGATGCCGTTGTGGGGAGATCAGGCAGGCTATGTCAATCTGGCGCGGCAGGGTTGGAATTACAAACTCCGCACAACCATGGTGGGCCGGGATCTGACGATTCCAGTGCATATCAACGGGCGCTCGCTTGCGGGTGCCAGCTTGTGTATTGTAGGGGATATTCCCCATCCGCAGTCACTTGAAGTCATAGACGCGTTTCGAAAATTGATCGGGCATACATATGCCAAAACGCTGACCATGCGATATGCAGGGGACACGGCTGCGAAATGCGGGGCCAGCCGCACGGTTATCCTGCGCCTCTATTCCGGGTTTCCGCCCAATGCGGGGCTGTCAGCGGATCTTGCGTGGATGAACGCGGTCTATCAGTTGGGATTACCCAAGCGACGTTTCTTTACCGCGACATCTCCGGCGATGGGACAGACCTTTTTCGGGCGGCGCGGGCAGGGGACGCATATCATGGTCAAACAACCTGCCCATCAACGAACCAGCAAACTGGAAGCGGCGTTTTACAGGTCTATCCTGATCGAGGAACTGTTCCAGTCGTTCACCTTTGGCATGGATATTTTGCTCTTTGACCGCAACGCGGTATTCACCTCCAAGCTGCAGGAAACGCCGCTGAACCTGCACCGCCTGTCCTGGGAGTCAAAAGACTTCATGCGCGCATTGCTGAACTCCAATCCCGGCGGGCTTTGCCTGTTCGATGTGTTCATGCTGCATGCGGTCGCCCGCGCACCCGTGGAGCAAACGGTTGAGGCTGGGTTTATCACCTATATCGACCAGGAATATGACACACTGCTGGCGATGGCGCAGAAGACAGTGGGTGATCCGGCATATGCGCCACTCATCGCTCAAAGTTGTGAGCGCGCGGCGCTTTAATACCTTTGAAGGTGTTTGTAGAATGCAGGACTCCGGTTAGGCTCCTGCGCAGGTGCCGTTAAAAAAAATGCGGCTGGGAGGGCTCATGGATACAAGACCGGATACGCAACCTTCAGGTGTAGCGGCCTTATCTGAACATCTAGGTAAAGGGCTTGTAGGTCACGAACAGCTTATCGAACGGCTGCTTATTGCTTTGCTTGCCGGGGGGCATCTGCTGTTGGAAGGTCCACCGGGTCTGGCCAAGACCCGTGCGGTGAAATGGCTTTCGAGCGCTTTTGAAGGGAGCTTTGCGCGCATCCAGTGCACGCCGGACCTGATGCCGTCTGACATGACCGGCACGCCGATTTATCAACCCAAGGACGGCAGCTTCAGCTTTGTGGCCGGTCCTGTCTTTCACAATCTTGTCCTGGTGGATGAGATCAACCGCGCCCCGCCAAAGGTGCAGTCAGCCTTGCTGGAGGCGATGGCCGAGCGGCAGGTGACGGCCGGATCCGAGACACATCCATTGCCGGACCCGTTCATGGTGGTTGCCACCCAAAACCCGATTGAGCACGACGGCACTTTTCCTTTGCCCGAAGCGCAACTGGACCGCTTTCTGCTGCATGTCATGCTGGAACTGCCCGATCTGGAGCAGGAGCGGCGAATTCTGGATCTGGTGGAGGCCGAGACGCAGGACGGTCCGGCGGCAGGCGTCAGTCTGTCGCTTGATGATCTGCGCGCAGCACAGGCAGAGGCACGCAAGGTGCATTTGGCCCCGGAGTTGCGGGACTACATCGTGCGGTTGGTGATGGCCACGCGGAACGGCGCAGTGTCAGAGGATATCGAACACGCAGTTTCGCCCCGTGGTTCGCTGGCGCTGGCCGCGTCGGCCAAGGCACGGGCCTATATCAACGGGCGTGACTTCGCCCTTCCAGAGGACGTGGCTGCCCTTGCGGGAGACGCTTTGGCGCATCGCATGGTGCTGAGTTGGCGTGCTGTGGCAGATGGCCGAAGGGCCCGCGATCTGGTCGCGCAAATCGTAGACGAAACGGAGCCTCTGTGAAAGCAGCACTCGATACCCCCGGCGTTGCATTGGGCGCGCAGGAACTGATTGCGTTGCGGCGGGTGGCGCTCAATGCCGCCGGAGCGCCGCAACTGACGGCCTTGCCCGGTGGCTTTGCCACCCGCCGCAAGGGCCACGGTCTGGAGGTTGCGGACACGCGGGAATATCAGCCGGGCGATGATATCCGCCATGTGGACCGGGGTACAACGGCCCGGACCGGCAGGTTGCATGTGCGCCAGTTTCAGGAAGAGCGGGATCAGGTCACATTGCTGGTGGCGGATTTCCGGCCTGAAATGTTCTGGGGATTGCGACGCGCATTCCGGTCTGTTGCCTGTGCAGAGGCGTTGTCGTTGATTGGCTGGAATGTGGTGGAACGGGGCGGGCGCGTGGCGTTGTTGGCCCTGACAGCGTCGGGACCGGTGATTGCGCCGCCACGGGGGCGGGCGCGCGGCATGCTGGATGCGATTGGCGCGATGGTGCAGGCTCATGACGAGGCGCTGGAAAAGGCCATGCAGGGCCAAACCGAGACACCGCCACTTGACGCCGCACTGGCGCGGGCGGAACGGCTGGTGCCGTCAGGCGCAGAGGTCATCATCGCCTCGGGCTTTGACACGCTGGGGGCTGATCTGGGGGACCGGCTCAGTTCGCTGGCCCGGCGCCGGACCCCGCGTCTGGTGCTGATTACCGATGCCGAAGCCGGACAAATGCCAAAGGGACGGTATCCGATCCTGCTGCCGGACGGGCGCCGCATCAGAGTCTATCTCGGCGGGGATGCGGCCAAAGACACGGCGCCGACGCGCCCTATTGCAGGCCGGGAGGCGCTGGTTCTGGATGCGGGCGAAACGGTGGATCGAATGGCCCTTCGATTGGCGGCGGCATATCAGTTGGACTGGGCGGCATGAGCGATACTGCGCTGAGTGAAGAGGCAATGCTGGCAAGCCTGCGCGGACTGAGCCTGCCACCGGAAGCGGCGGGCGGAATGCTGTCGGATATCGCGGTTGTGGTGGGGCTCGCGGCATGTCTGGCGCTGTTGGCTGTCGCACTTGTGCGGCTGCTGTCGGTGCGGCGGGTCCCTGCCGAAAACAGTTTGAAAGCGCGGATGATGGCGCTCACATCCAGCGCCTCTTTGACGGAGGATCAGCGGCGCGTCGCATTGCTGCACTTGCTGAAATCCGCAGCGCCGGAGAGGTTCGCAGAGATGCGCGGGGAACTCTATCGCCCTGGTGGTCACGTTGATCTGACTGCTTTGCAGGCAGAGGTCGCGCGGCATGTTTGAATTTTCCGACCTATGGGTTTTAGCGCTGTTGCCGCTGCCGTTGCTGGCGATGCGCCTGTTGGGGGCCGCGCGGATGACGGGTGGGGCGTTGCGGGTCCCGGATCGGGTCGGCGCGGCGCTGCTGGATTACGGGCAGATGCGTGTGGGGCGGGGCGCAATCAGCCTTCAACAGGGTCTGTTATGGGCGGTTTGGGGTCTGGTCCTTCTGGCGATGTCCGGCCCCCGTGATCTGGCACCGGTATCGGCACTAAAGGTATCGGGGCGTGATCTGGCGGTTGTGCTGGATCTGTCCGGCTCCATGGTGCGGGACGACTTTCACCTTGATGGGCGCCAGGTCACCCGGCTGGAGGCGGTGGCCACAGTGGGGGCTGATTTTGCGCGCAGGCGGGGGGGGGATCGCGTGGCGTTGATCGTGTTCGGATCAGAGGCCTATTACGCGGCGCCGTTTACCTTTGATGTGGAGGCGGTGGCGCAGCGGATAGAGGAATCGCAGATCGGCATATCCGGGCGGGCCACCAATATCTCAGACGGGCTGGGGCTTGCGCTCAAGCGGATGGCAAAGAGCGAGGCAGAGACGCGGGTCGTGATTTTGCTGTCGGACGGGGTGAACAATGCTGGCGCGACGAACCCGCGCGGGGTGGCGGAACTGGCGGCGCAGATGGGCGTACGGGTGCATACAATTGCGCTGGGGCCAAAGGACCTGAGCACAGCCGAGGCGGGCGAGCGTGGTGTCGTTGACGCGGTGACCCTGCAGGCGATTTCGGATATTTCGGGAGGCGAGAGTTTTCGGGTCAGGACGACTGAGGATTTGGTGGATGTGGTTGACGCGCTCGACCGGCTGGAGGCGACGCAGGGCGAGGGGCTCGCCGCCGAAGTGTTTCGCGAATATTGGGTCTGGCCAGCGGGCTTGGCAGCGTTGTTGGGGCTGGGTCTGGCCTGGCGCGAATTGTCATGAACGGTTGGGAGATCACCCTTTTACGCCCGTGGTGGCTCATCGCGCTGCCGTTACTTGCAGTGGCGGGATGGTGGCTGGCGACCCGCAGGGGCGGATTGGGTGATTGGCAAAAAGCGTCCGACCCGGCGCTGATGCGGGCGATGGTGGCGCTGGGTCGCGTGGATGAACGCGCGCGGCGCGGGCCGCTATGGGCGATGCTGGCGGCAGTGACAGTGATCGTGCTGGCAATGAGCGGTCCGGCGCTGGAGCGACGTGATACGCTGTCGTTTCGCAATCTCGACGGGGTTTTGTTTGTGATCGACACTTCGGCCAGCGTAACGGAGAATCCGCGCTGGCCGCAGATGATGGCGATGGGGCGTTTCGGGGTGGCGTCGCTGGGGACACGACCCGGGGCGCTGATCGTCTATGCGGGCGATGCCTATGTGGCGACGGATATGACACTGGATCATCTGCAACTGGGTCAGACACTGTCGCTGATCGGCACGGAACTGGTGCCGGATGCCGGTTCCCGGCCCGTGCGCGCGCTTGATCGGGTCCTGCAGATGCTGCGCGAGGCGGAGGTGCTGGCGGGCGATGTGATCCTGTTTACCGACGGGGCGGGGCTTGATGCGGCGTCATTGCGGGCCGCGGGCGAGATTGCGGGGCAGGGCGCGCGGCTGTCGCTGGTGGCCCTTGATGCGCCGACAGCTTCCTTTGAAACCCACGCGCAGGCTGGCGGGGGGCATGTGTTTACGCTGGATCAGACGGACGCCTTTGCGCAATGGATGCAGAGCGCCGCCCGCACGCGGCTTGAGGCGCAGGATTATCCGCTGTTGTTCTGGAAGGACATGGGCCGCTATCTGCTGGCGCTGTCGCTGTTGCCGCTTTTGCTGCTTTTTCGCAGGCAAGGGGCATGAAGGTGCTGGCGGTCCTGAGCGTGGTCGCCCTGCTGTGCGCGGCACTGTTGGGGGGGGCTGCGCCCTTTGGCCGGATTTTGATGGCGACAGGTCTGAACGGATGGGCTGGCAGAGTGTTCACAGACACTGAATGGCAGGGCGTGGCGCAGTACCGTGCGCAAGATTTCGACAGGGCCGCGACCCTGTTTGCGCAAGCGGGGGCATCTTATGATCTGGGCCTTGCGGAAACCCGCCGGGGCAACTTTGCCGCCGCGCTTGAGGCCTTTGATGTGGCGATCACTCGAGGCCATCCGGATGCCCGCGCCAATTTCGACGTGGTTGCGGCCTACTATGCCGGACTGGGCATTGATGTGGACGCATTGGCGCTGTTTGCCGATCGCAAGGATGACGGGCCAACCGAGGACAGTTCGATCGCGCGCGGCAATGCGCGTGCCGCAGGATCCGGCAACGAGGTGACAAATACCAATGCGATGCTGGGACTGACGCAAGTGCAGTCGCGTGGCAACCGGTCCGTGCGTCAGGTCTTTGACGACAAGTTCATCGTTGCTGACAGCCGCTGGCTGGAGCAATTGGGCGATGTGCCAGGCGAATACATGGCAGAGCGGATCAAGCAGGAACACAGGCGGCGGATGAAACTTGGCCTGAGCCCGCCCCCGCCAGAGAACCCGGAGGATCGGCAATGACGCGGTTGCTGGCCGTTTGCGCTTTGTTACT
>JBARUV010000074.1:0-8455 GCA_049645905.1 Sulfitobacter sp. | reverse complement strand
TGCCGGGGGAGTTTGTGTATCCCTTTCTGCCAACCCGCTGGCTGGTCGTTCGTCTATTGACCTCGACACTGACACCGACCGCGCCACCCGTCGCCTCGGCTTGGGTGATCGAGGCAGATACGCTTGGTGCAGCGGATGGCGCGAAATTTCTTGATCCGTCCTATGACGCGACTGCGGGGGAGGCCGTCAGGCCGATAAATCTCGGTACGTCCATGACACTTCAAGAGTGGCAGGCAAAAGGCGATACCGGATCCGGGCAGCCACCTTTTCTGACGGCACTTGCTCCGGGCAATATATCCTTTGTGGGTTTTGCGCCGGCCAACAAAAACGTGCTGTCGTTCCATGATCCGTTAGAGGGTATTGATACCGGCACCCTATCCTATCAGATTTTTGGTTGGTACGCCGACCCGGTCGCGGATCCGCTTACCAGTCGGACCGCCAAAGAGGGCTGGTTCCCCTCCACCGACAGTGCGGGAAACCCGATCATGATCGCCACCAATTTGGATTGGGCCACTGCAGTCGCCCAAGGCGGCACGCCGCCGGTTATGACCGCAGTGTCTGGGCTGGTACATGGCGTAACGTGGGACCGGCAGAACGATGTCATCGATCCGGTCAACTACCCCAGTAACATCAGCGAAAAGGTCCGCGTTGCTGTCGGCGCGACCGATGCCGATGCGCTGGCTGCGTTGATCCGCGAACAGGCCATCGCGGCGGGGGTTCCTGCGGGTACTGCAACGCTTGAGGCTGATCTGCTGGAAGCATTCCAGCAGGACTTGCTGAATGATCTCGACGCGCCGGGAGGGCAGGAAAACCTGACACGGACCCTGCATGATGCATCATTTGGGAAAACATCGGGCGGGTACACGTGGTCAATTGTCCCCGCCGAGCAGCAGGATACCTCGAACACCAAAACGCCAAAGCCGTTGACCGAAGCGCAGAAAAAATGGCTGGCAGACCTGAACAAGAACCAGTCCGAACTGGATCTGCAGACCCGCGTCCTGTTGGCAATGCAACACGAACTGGCCAACCTTTGGTGGAAGAACGGGCGTATTCAGTTTGCGCCAACCCCCAGCGGCGAAACCGACAACTTTCTCAACGCCAAAAAGAACCTGCCAACTGAGCTGGACCCTGACAATGCCGAGGGCTGGTACGCCAGGACCGCTTCGCAAAAGCAGGCCGTCGCTGCCGCACAGGCAAAAGTGCCAATTGCTGCAGGTCCGGACAGTGCTGCAAGCATCGCAGCGTTTTCCCAAGGCATGCTCGACCCGACGCAATACGTCTTGAAATCCGAGCCAGCGCCGACTTTTGCGACCCCCAACGATCCGGTTATGTTGATCACCGGACTTGGACGCAGTGAAAGATTTGGTCACGATGGCGTGCTGGATTGCCGCCTCGGTGACCAGCTGGTGCATGGACTGAAAGCGGATAACAAGGACCTGACGACCGCGACAATGCCTGCCGGTGCGGTGCCACAACTTGACGCGGCGACGTTGCCTAAACTCGCTGACGCGCTGGTGGCAGAGGCCTATTGGCTCTCTCCTGCGGACGCCGCAACGATCGCGGATAAGGGCCTGAACAGCACCGACCCGTCGATCATCAACGCCATCGGACAGAATCTGCTGGCCCAGCCGCCAAAGGATGTTTTGGGCACGCCCCCCGCAGACATCGGCAATCAGGTGTGGGAGCAGCCCTGGCTGCCGCTCTACCTTGAGTGGTCGGTGCATTTCTACTTTACGTTCAAGAGTAACGGTCAGGGCGGTTTCGAGACCCAGCCAGACGGCGATTACCTGTTTGACCGCGATCCCTGGTCCTTTGACGGCAGTGACTACAGCTGGTCCGGCGGACCCCTCGACACGCAAAATCAACTGACATTTACCGGCCGAACAATGTTGACGCCGCACGGGTCATTCACCTTCATGAAACGGCTGCAGGACTACCTGAAAAAGAACCCGAACGCCGACCTGCAAAACGTCGAGGAAATCCTCGAGAAGCTGTCTCAGTTCGACGTGCTTTCCCAAACAATGACCGGGCTTACCGCGCAGATGGCCATGATTGATCCGAGCGCAAACCTTGCGCCACCGGACAGCATGTCAGAGGTCATCGGCACAGGCGGTGACCGCGGCGTGCCCTACATGGGATCGGTGCAGGATCAGGACCGGCGCTTTGGGGCGGGTACACCTTTCTTCTTCCCGATCCGTGCAGGGTTTATGCAGTTCGCCAACATGCGCATCACCGACAGCTATGGCCGAACGTTGTCCCTGAACGAAGCCAACGGCAATCCGGGTGGAAAGGCAGAGGATTTCAAGCCGATTCAAGGGCGCGGCATGGCCCCTGATCCAAACGAGATCGGCACCGACGCGGCCAAGGTCATGCTGCGACTGGAGCCCCGCTTTGCAAAAACCGCGCGGCTTGATTTCACGTGGATTTCAGCGGATGACGACACGGCAGCGGTTGAATTCAACGCCGATGCGACGCCGGTTTGCGGCTGGCTGTTGCCCAACCACCTTGATAAATCGCTGGCGGTCTATGACGCTGACGGGCTGTATCTGGGCGAAGTCCTTACCGTCTTCATTGCCAAGGATCAGGATGAAATTATCTGGATACCTGCACCGGGCAATCCGGCGACGTCACCGGTTGTTACCCCTGACACGCCCCCCGATATCACGAACGCCCATCTCAACGCGATTGTTACCCAGCTCTTGGCGCAATCCGATGGGCCAGCCGCACTGGCAACTTTCCTCACTGCGATCGACGAGACACTGTGGACAGTCCAGCCCAGTTCCTCAAAATCCGATTACGATCTTGCCACCATCATGGGCCGCCCGATTGCGGTTACGCGGGTCAACGTCGCAATGGACATGCACGGACCGGCACTGGTCAATCAGGCGTTCTACAAGACATTCCAGCCTGACACTGCCGAGTTGCTGAATGATCCCGGCAGTCTGGAAATCTTTACATGGCAGGTGCGCTTTGGATCCCAGATGATGCGCAAGGACGGTACAATCGGGTATTTCTCCAGCGACGATTACACACAATTCAACGCCGTCCATCTGCCGTCCGGAGAGGCGGCACCGCAAACGTCTTATGTCAAGAAAATTGGCGCGGGCAATTACGTAGACCTTTCGCTGCGCCCCGAAGCGGCAACTGACGGGCCTGCGCCTTTCGATCAGGACGGATCGACCTATTTGACCTTGCTTCTTGATCCCAATGGCAGCGTCAACGCAGCGACAGGGGTTCTGCCCTCGTTCGAGGTGACCCTGAATGAACGGTTTGTCCAGACCGCCCGCGACGCGATGGCTGTGACGTTCCGGACCGGCCCGCTGATCCTTGATCCGGACGCAGTCCGCATACCGACACCTTCTGTGACCAGTGGCGACTGGTCGTGGCTACAGCCAACCGGCACCAAAGTGGGCGATTGGCAGACCGACCCTATCGGGGCTTCTGACACCGCTCCGCAGCTTGACGCTGCCCCACCGATCTTGCGTGATGGCTGGCTGCGTTTCGTTCCGGGCGACACGCAAAACAACTGAAACCAAAGGCAAATACACCCTAAAAAAACAAGAGTGATGATCATGGCAAAACCCCTCCTTACCTACGACATCAAAACCAATCCCACGCCTGTGCAGGTAACGCAGGGTGTGACGATCTCCCTTGTGGTTTCAAACAGCACAAACAATTTCGTTTCTTTGAGTGAAATCCAGTTTCGCCTACCCGCTCAAGGACCAAATGCAACCGATCTGAGCACCAATCAGGCACAAGTCCCTACGTCGAGCGGCCAAGACGGCTGGACGATAACACAATCGGGCAGTGTATTCTCTATCACCCCGAACAACACCGCTTCGGGTACTGTCACCCCGACGCGTATTGGCGGCGAAGGGCTGATATTCAACTTTGGGCCGATACCTGTCAACGATACGCCGGGAACCACCACACTGAAAGTCGCTGAAGACACCGGAACCCAGTTGTCGGACCCCCTGGCGTTCGACATCTCGAAATGGCCTGTCGCATTCAAACTCAGCAACTTCCGTGCCCTCCATTCCAGCGTCCAGCCGGGTGCGACTGCTCAATTGCTCTGGGACGTTGAGGGGGATGCCACGCTGTCAATTGAATATCAGAGCATCAATGTCAGTAATCCGCCCAACCCTTTCACGTCGCAGGGGCTGGGGCGCACCACGGTTTTCACACTCACTGCCGATTCCAGCATCAATGGTGCGCCGGTAACGGTTGCAGTGCAGACTTCTGTCGAAGTTACCGTGCCGCAGATCCTCAGCAGCTTTTCCACCTATGACATCGTGTACATGGGACAGGGAAATTCATTGCACTGGACGACCCAGCAGACAGATTATTGCGTGCTGAAGGCCAACGGCGTTGTCATCGACCAGAAAGCCCCGAGCTCGACCGGTACAGAAGGCTTCCCGGTTGCCGCCAACATCATGAAGTCGACCACCACGTTCGAGCTTGATCCCGTGAGTTCGACCACCACCGGGGAGCGCAAGAACTGGCCCGCTTTTGCCAAGACATGGCTGCTTAAATCGCCTTTCTCGCCTCAGCCCGGATGGGGTCAGGTCACCGTTCAACAGCAAGGCCAGACGGCGTATATTTGCAATGTCAGAACAAACGCACTGGACATCGTACCGATGAACACGGGACAGGTCGAGGTGTCGATACCCGTCGGCCTTGGTCCGCGCGGCGTATGCCTGAGCACGGATGGCACCACGGCCTATGTCTCGAATGCGTTCGATGACACGGTCAGCATTGTCGACCTCGTTGCGCACAGGGTCACCGGCAGCATCGCAGTGCCCAGTCCGGCAGGTAGCGCCGTATTGGGCGGCACTGCTTTTGTCGCGTCGATTGATCCGGCCGGGGCTGCGATTGCGACCCTGAACCTCGAGACAGGCACCAACGCCGGGAACATCAAAGTGGTGGGCCGCCCGTTTGATGTGGCAATCAACCCCGACGGGCAGTCCCTGTATGTTGCCAACAATGCGGGCACCACGGTGGACATCTACGATGTGGCCACGGCACAAAAGACCGGCTCGGTGGACGTCAAAGTCGCACCGACCACGGTGGCAAGTTCAGGCAACGGGGCGAGCATCTATGCCGGTTCGCGCCTTGGCACCGACATCGCGGTGATCAATTCACACATCGACACACCCGCGCTCACCACAACACTGCCAGCCTTTCTCAATCCGGCTGCAATCGGGGTTTCAGCCAGCGGTCAGTTCATGGCCGCAGTGGGACCAACAGGATTCTTCGTCTTTGAGTTGAGCCTGCCGACAGGCGTGTCGGCATTGGAGACAGAATCCGATGCCGAGATCGAAGAACGCTGACCACGGGATGTCAAACATTCGAACCAAGCAACCATAGCAGAAAGGAAAATAAACAATGGCTTCAACAATCCCAGTTCTGTTCACCGCCAGTTTCCCGGCGGGGTCCGGATGGAACCCAGGCAAAGCATGGGCCGGCGTGATGCTCAACTCGGCAACCGGCACAAACCCGGAAGCCAACGGCAGCGGCGACCCTTTAAATTACGTTGCTGTCTTTGATCGCAAGAACCCCAATGCTGGACCGGTATTTCAGGGTAATGCCACCAACAACACAACGGTACAGGCCGGACTGGATCAGTATCTGACCACGGACTACCTGATGTTCTGGGCCTCAGCTGCCTTCGTGACCTCGATGCCGCAGGGCGCACTTTACGACATGCTCAACCAGAACGGTGGCGCAAGCCAGTTGCAAAAAATGGAGATGTTGTCGACAAAATTTGCCTGCGGGATAAACGGCGGCCTTGTTTATCTGCTGGCCTCGATCCCGAATTCCGGCGTCGAGGGTGTCGAATTTCTGGCGCAGCAATCCCTCAGCACATCTCAGGGAAAAGATCCCGATTATGCCTACGAGAATGCCCCGTTCCAGATGCTGCTCGAACTGATCCCAAGCCCGAACGGGATGTATTCGGTGGTTGATCCATACTGACCCGACAGTCGGCTGCGCCCGTCTGACAACGCGCCAGTATAACCCGGCCAAAAGTGATCGCGCCGCTCTCCATCACAACTGGACCTTACCAACAACCACTTAAAAGGATACGGCCATGTCCGAGAAAATCACCCTCGTTTTTGACACGTCAGTCTACACTAACGATTCAGGTCCTTGGCAGGGCGCGGCCAAAGTCTGGGTCAACCCCGGTAAGCAAGCCAGTTCGCCAGACTATGCGACTGCCTACAACTCGAAAACCGAAAACTGGGCACTTGTGCTGGATCGCAAAGACCCGACCAAGCCGCCGCTCTTTAACAGCAGGATCAGTTCAAATACCGACGCGCCGGATAATCTCAAGACGCTGATGACCCCTGCCCATATTCTGCTTTACATGGCCGCAGGGTACGGTGCCGCCATTCCGCAAGGCAACCTTTTTACCATGCTGCAACAGAACGGAGCCGGGGCAAGGCTTCAGAAACTGGAACGGTTTGCTTATTTCAACGGGTGCGGAATGACCGTGCCTTCGCTCTACACGCTGGTGTCAGTGCCCGGATCGAACCTGCCGGGGATCGAACACATAACGTCGGCAAAAACCGGGTCCAGTTACTACCCAGATCACAAAACCTATGTTTACACGGCCGGAACTCTGGCCAGTCTGATATCGCTGATCCCCGGAACCGACGGGTACGCACCCGTCGAGATCGGATGACCCACGCGCGCCCCCTGCAGAGACGCCCGCGGTTGATGACGCTGGGCTTTAATATCTATGGCACGGGTCTGACCCGCGTCATGCGCACAGTCATGGGATTGCTCAGTGACAGGTTCGAAATTGATTTCCTTGGCATCGGATACCGTGAGCCGGTGAGCGAATGTGATGGCATGCGCATGCACCCGACAAATATGGCAGGCGGCGGCGACGTGTTCGGCGCTTTTCAGGTTCTTGAAATGGCACAGGAAAACCCGCCCGATGTGCTGTTTATCCTGCATGATATCTGGATGTTTGACTATTACACCCGCGTGCTTGCGCCGCTGCGCCCGCGCACCCGGCTCGTGGCCTATATTCCGCTGGACGGCAATATTGTCGACCCGTCCATTGCGCTGCCGCTGGGTGGGCTGGATCACGTGATTGTCTACACACATTGGGCCGCCGAAGAGGTGCGACGCGCTTTTGTACAGCTGGTTGCTGACGGAGCGCCGGACACATTTCCCCCGGTTGATGTCATCTATCACGGGGTAGAGACCGAATTGTTCGCCCCGGATCCGGCATTGCAAACCGCAGGCTTTCGCAGAGAGGGGCGAGCAGGTGCAAAACGGGATGTCTTTGGCGCAATCGACAGGGTCGAAGAAAGCTTTATCATCCTCAACGCCGCACGCCCTGCAGTGCGTAAGCGGGTCGATCTGACAATTGACGGATTTGCCCGTTTTGCCAGGAACAAGCCGTCCAACGTCAAGCTCTGCCTGCACCACGCGATCACCGAGGCGGAAACGGCCGATCTGTTGTCCCTGATCGACGCATTCGGCATCCGCGACCACGTGATCTATAACCCGCTCAGCCCCGATGGTGGGCCCCTCAGCGAAGCAGACCTTGCCCGGCTTTACCGCGCCTGTGATGTTGGCATCAACACAGCGATGGGCGAAGGCTGGGGCTTGGTTAGTTTTGAACACGCCAGCACCGGTGCGGCCCAGATAATCCCGAACCACACCGCATGCGGGGCGCTGTGGGACGCACAAACCGCCCAGATGATCGAGCCCGTCGACTGGTTGGTCCCCGAATTTTCACCGCTCGAAATGGGTCTTGTGGATGCCGACAGCGTCGCGCAGGCGCTTGAAACCCTCTATCGCGATCCGGTCCATCTGTCCCGGATAAGTGCCGCAGGCAACACCTATGTCACCCAACCGGATTTCCGGTGGGAAAACATCGCCGACCAGTTCGCGCAAGTGTTTGCATCCCACATTCCGAACGTCCCGAATTCACCACCGCAACACAGGAGCAATAGACATGGGTCTAACAATCGTGGATGGACGCCCGGAAAAATATAAGGGCGATCTGGATTTTGCGATCCTGAAAGACATCATCAACAACAGTTTGTACAATACCACCTACAGCGATTGGTACAAAGAAAACAAAACCGTCACCATCACAAATGGGGCGCATGATGGGTCATTTTACCCAGAATATGAAACGAACTATTACTTCGATGTGGTGGTGTCTGGCGATGCGCGAACCTGGCATTCGCTGCTCAAGAAACCGGCGGGAAAAAACAGCAGCGTGCTTGCGAATGTCTAAAGGAAGGGGATGAACGGCCTTTCAGACCACCGGATAGACAAAATCCAGTTGTCGTTCGGGATCTTCATCGCCGGAATAGAAATCTACTTCGACGTCTGCGACCAACAGCGCCAGTTCCGAAAACTTTGCCGCACGTTCCGGCGGGCTTTGTTCAGCATATTGTTCAAGAATTCTGGTCAGCACAGATCCGTCGGC
>JBARUV010000073.1:0-29930 GCA_049645905.1 Sulfitobacter sp. | reverse complement strand
TGCGTTGAGCGTCGCAATCGTCGCGCGGCGAAACCGGAACCGGCGAATGGCGAGCCAGGTGCCGAAAGGCAGCGCAATCGCCGAGGCAATTACCAGTGCAGTCAGGCTGACCTGCAAAGACCGCAAGGTGATCTCGACCAGATCCGCGTCCAGCGTCACAATCAGCCGGAACGCTGCCAGAAGCCCGGCCCAGATATCGTTCATAGTAAAGCTGTCCTAATCGCTTGGGCGCGTCAGTTGTCCAGACGCACATCAGGGCCCGAGGCGCGGTCCTGACTTGAGAAACCTGCCTCTTTCAGGATCAGGTTCGATCCGACCGCAATTACGGCAATTGCCACAAAGGCCAAGAGCATCGCTTTCATGTCAGTCCTTTCCCGCCACCGTATTGGTGCGCAAATAGTCGATCAGATCAGTGCGATCCGACTGTTTCACAATCCGTTGCATCGGCATCTTTGTGCCCGGAATATAGTGGTCCGGCCCCTGATCGAACAGAGCATTGATTGTCTCTGCTGACCAGATGATGTCGGAGCCGTCAAGCGTGTCTGAATAGCTATAGTCCGCGACCGTTCCCGCACGTCGACCAAAAAGCCCATGAAGGCTTGGCCCCGCTTTACGCGCGCTGCCTTTCGACAGCGTGTGACAGATGGAGCATTTTCGTTTGAATTGCCGTTCTCCATTGCCCAGGGTTTCGGGATTCTCAAGAAAGCTGCGGGTGGTGCCGGTCATCGGTCCGTGTTCGGTTATTGTGTCGATGGGCCAGGAATAAACGATGTCTTCTATCCCGCCAGCAAGAATGTTCTGCCCGTCGGAAGAAAAGGCGAGCGCCCAGATTGGCCCGTTCTGAGAGGCGCGAAAGTCGTGGGTAATACGCAGTTCCTCGGTGTCAATCAGCATGATGTAGCCCTGACCATCACCCACCGCGAGCCTATGGCCAACCGGGTCATAGGCCATCGACAGGACTGGGCGGCGTTCCAACGTGAAATCGGCAATCTGTTTGCCTGTCGCAAGATCAATCAGCCGCGTGCCGCCGTCCGTGGCACCGTAAGCCAACCAGCCGTCTGCATCGTTCACGATCAGTTCGTTCACTCCAAATCCGTGTTTGACGATCACGTTGGACACGATCTCACTATCAATCTGTTGCCACGTGCGGATCGTGCCATCAACGGAACCGGAGTAAAGCGTTTGGCCATCCTGCGAGAAAGCGACGCTATTCACCCCCTGTTTGTGACCCTTCAAATACCGTTGGATAACAGACCAGTCTGCTATCGGCGTGCTCTCACGGCCCGCCACGATCAAGAGGCCGATGGTGGAATCCCACGATGCGGTCGCAATCGTCTGTCCGTCCGGTGCAAAAGCAATATCGACGATCTTGGCAGAATGGGAGGCTATTTGGCGCCCTTCCACCGCTGCGTCGCTTATGTTCCAGACCCACAGTTTGAAGTCATCACCCGCAGAGGCAAGTGTTGACTGCGACCAGAATTGTACCGCATTCACAGCCGCCCTGTGCCCTTCGAGCCAACGCGGTTTCCCACTGTCCCAGAGACCCACGGAATTGTCGAAACTGGCCGTTGCAATCTGCCCCGAGGGTGAGACGGCGATGTCCATAATCGGGCCCCCATGTCCTTTGAGGGTGAAAAACTCCTGTGCGGCCAAAGGGGTTGCGCAGAGCATCGCTATGGCCAGCGTCCGCCACATTTATTCGGCGGGGGCCGCGTTCTTGGGGGCTTCGTTCTGCTTGGCCCCGACCTCTTCCGCCCAGATGGAATGGTGTTCGCGCGCCCATTGTTCTTCTACCTCACCCGACCCCATCGCGTCATAGGCGCCCTCCATCCCGACTGTGCCGATGTAGATATGGGCGATAATGATCGCCATCAGGACAAAGCTGACAATTGCGTGCCACAATTGCGCATATTGCATCTCTTCATGTGGCGCGAGTGATGTGCGCAATTCCCCAAGACCGAGCCCTTCGGAAATACCAAGGGCGTTCAGTTTTGCGAAAGTCGCGGCAAACATGTTGATCTCGAACGGAAAGAGAAGTGCCAGACCCGATACCGAAATGGACGTGCCCAGTACAATCACTGACCAGAAGATGACCTTTTGACCCGCGTTGAATTTCTTGGCAGGCGGGTGTCCTTTGGCAAAGATACCGCCGCCCTTGAGGATCCAGTTGATATCTGTGCGGTCCGGCAGGTTGTGGATGACCCACATGACAAAGATCATCACCAGTGCGATCATGAATGCCCAGGAGACGTTGTTGTGCACCCATTTGGAGGCAACCGCGAGGGTCGAGAATGCTTCGTGCCCAAAGGCCGGGATCAGCACTTTGCGCCCGAAAAGCGAGATAAGACCTGTGATACCCAACAAGAGAAACGACCCCGCCAGCATCCAGTGGCCAAGGCGTTCAACCGCCTTGAACCGCTCGATCTTGCGGCCGGTTTTTTCGCCCTCAATGCGGATGCGTCCGCGTATCAAATAGAAGATTGCTAACACCAGCAACGTGCCGCCCAGCAGATAAGCGCCGTAGGTTCTAAGCGGTCCCTGTCGGAACATGAGCCAGCGCATGCCGCCGTCTTGCACCAGTGTGGTGGCGGCGGGGCCATTGTTGGAAGCTGTGATGTTTGCCTTGCCAAACCGCACCGCACGCCAGAGTTCGGGGTCGGATGCGCCACCAAGCGTGCCAAGCTGGTTTTCCGCACCCGCCGCGCTGTCGGGATCGCCCGTCGCGTTTGATCTGAAACTGTTATCCACTGCTTCGCCGCGCTGGCGGGCAAGAATATCCTCAAGGGTCTGCGCGCCGCCCGTAGCTGAGCGGTCAGGGGCGGGGCCGGCCACGTCCTGCGCATGGGCTATCGAGACAAAGGATACGGTAAGCAGCAGTGCGATCAGCGTGCGAAACATGGGATGTCCTCTAGTTTCATATCAGTGAAAAAGGGCGGCCCACTGAGGCCGCCCTGATCTGTTCATCGCTTCAGTCAGGGCCTGTTAACCGTCGCGTTGACCATAAGCAGAACCCCATCCCCAAGCGCCGGACCCAAAGCCGCGGGCCACAACACGTTCGCGGTAAATGCCCGAGACAACGTCGCCGTCGCCTGCCAGAAGCGCCTTGGTCGCACACATCTCGGCGCAGATCGGCAGTTTGCCTTCCGCGATTCGGTTGCGGCCGTATTTGGCGAACTCGGCAGTCGAGTGGTTTTCTTCGGGGCCACCGGAGCAGAATGTACATTTGTCCATCTTGCCGCGGGAACCAAAGTTACCGGCCTGAGGGAACTGCGGTGCGCCAAAGGGACATGCGTAGAAACAGTAACCACAACCGATGCAGAGGTCTTTCGAGTGGAGCACCACCCCTTCCTCGTTCTGGTAAAAACAGTCTACAGGGCAGACCGCCATACAAGGTGCATCCGAACAGTGCATGCAAGCCACGGAGATCGACCGCTCGCCCGGTGAGCCGTCGTTGATTGTGACGACCTTGCGGCGGTTGATGCCCCAAGGCACTTCATGTTCGTTCTTGCAGGCTGTGACACAGGCGTTGCATTCAATGCAGCGTTCGGCGTCGACGAGAAACTTTGCTCTTGCCATGTCTTAATCCTCCTTACGCTGTCCAGATTTTGCAGAGAGTTGCTTTGGTCTCTTGCATCTGGGTTACTGAATCATAGCCATAGGTCTGTGCGGTGTTGGTGCTTTCGCCCAGGACATACGGGTCTGCGCCGTCGGGGTACTTGTCCCTCAGGTCCACGCCTTCCATGTGACCGCCAAAGTGGAATGGCATAAAGGCCACGCCTTCGCCGACCCGTTCAGTGACCATGGCCATCACTTTGACTTTGCCGCCTTCGGGGCCTTCTACCCAGACCTGCGCTCCATCGCGCACACCAAGGTTGTTGGCATCACGGGTGTTGATCTCTACGAACATGTCCTGCTGAAGTTCAGCCAGCCATGGGTTGGAGCGGGTTTCATCACCGCCACCTTCGTATTCGACCAAACGACCAGACGTGAGGATCATTGGATAATCCTTGGAAAAGTCGTTTTTCTGGATCGAGGCATACATGGTCGGAAGGCGATAGAACTTCCGGTCCTCGTATGTTGGATAGTCCGCAACCAGATCACGGCGGTTCGTATAAAGCGGTTCACGGTGAACAGGCACCGGATCCGGGAATGTCCAGACCACGGCCCGCGCCTTGGCGTTACCGAACGGCGCACATTCATGCGCAATCGCGACCCGCTGGATACCGCCCGAAAGGTCGGTCTTCCAGTTGATACCGGACGCCCGCTCGTTGAAGTCCGAGGGGAAGGGCGACATTGATTGCTCACCGACTTCCTCGGCTGCACCCTGGGTGCCGGATGGCTTGGTCAATCCACTGGCCGAGGCAGTGTCGGTCGCAGAGTCACCGTCGTCCGAATTACCAACATCACCGGCTTTGACATCCGCGACGGTGACACCGGCAACCTTGGCAATGGATCGGCGTTCGGCATCGGTCAGCTCACTGTCCCAGCCCAGATCGACAAGCATCTGGTACGTGAATTCGGGATACCCATCCTGAATGTCGCTATCCAGACTGTAGACGCCTTCGGCCAGCAGATTATCACCTTCACGTTCCACACCAAAGCGGGCACGGAATGTCAGGCCACCTTCGGAGACACGTTTGGACATGTCATAGAGGTTGGGCGTGCCGGGGTGGTTCATCTCGGCAGTACCCCAGCTTGGCCAGGGCAAACCGTAATAATCGCCATCCGCTGGACCGCCAATTGCCTGCAGCGTTGTTCTGTCAAAGGTGTGCTGGTTGGCCATGTGCTTTTTGATGCGTTCCGGGCTTTGACCGGTATAGCCGATGGTCCACATGCCCTTGTTGAACTCGCGGGTAATGCTTTCCACGTTCGGCGTTTCCGGGTCTTCCATCTCGATGTTGCGGAACAAACGGTCGGCCCAGCCAAACTTGTTGGCAAACTTGGCCATGATGACCTCGTCCGGCAAGCTTTCGAACAGGGGGTCCACAACCTTGTCGCGCCACTGGAAAGACCGGTTGGACGCGGTGACAGAGCCACGGGTTTCGAACTGCGTACACGCAGGCAGAAGGTACACCCCGTCTGTGCGGTCATGCAGAACTGCGGAAACTGTCGGATACGGATCCACGACAACCAGCATATCCAGCTGCTCCATCGCGGTTTTCATTTCCTTCTGACGTGTCTGCGAATTGGGCGCATGCCCCCACAAGACCATGGCGCGCACCTTGTTCGGGTTGTCCATGTTGTCCGGGTCTTCAAGGACTCCGTCAATCCAGCGTGAAACCGGAATGCCGGTCAGGTTCTGCAGGGTTTCCTCCTCCCCCTCGGCATTCTTGCTGGTCGCAAACTGGCCTTTCAGCCAATCGGCATCTTCCTCCCAGACACGCGCCCAGTGGGCCCATGCACCAGCCGACAGGCCGTAATAGCCCGGCAGGGTGTGCGACAGGACACCAAGGTCCGTCGCGCCTTGGACGTTGTCGTGGCCGCGGAAGATGTTTGTGCCGCCGCCGGACGTACCCATGTTGCCAAGCGCCAGCTGCAGCACGCAATAGGCGCGTGTGTTGTTGTTGCCGTTGGTGTGCTGCGTGCCACCCATGCACCAGATGACCGTGCCGGGACGGTTGTTCGCCATGGTCCGCGCAACACGGCGCAGCTGGCTGCCGGGAGCGCCGGTGACACGTTCGACTTCTTCAGGGGTCCATTTGGCGACTTCGTCGCGAATCTGGTCCATGCCCCAAACACGGGTGCGGATAAACTCTTTGTCTTCCCACCCGTTTTCAAAGATGTGCCACAGAATACCCCACACCAGCGCCACGTCGGTGCCCGGACGAAACCGCACGTATTCGTCAGCATGTGCAGCAGTGCGTGTAAAGCGCGGGTCGCAGACAATGACAGGCGCATTGTTCTGCTCTTTGGCTTTCAAAAGGTGCAACAGCGAAACGGGGTGCGCTTCGGCAGGGTTGCCGCCGATGATAAAGATCGCCTGAGAGTTGTGGATGTCATTGTAGCTGTTGGTCATGGCGCCGTAGCCCCATGTATTCGCAACACCGGCAACTGTAGTTGAGTGACAGATGCGCGCCTGATGATCCACGTTGTTGGTGCCCCAATAGGCAGCAAATTTGCGGAACAGATAGGCCTGTTCGTTGTTATGCTTGGCCGAGCCCAACCAGTAAACTGAATCCGGTCCACTTTCCTCGCGGATGTTCATCATGCCATCGCCAATCTCGTCGATGGCCTGTTCCCAGCTGATGCGCTTCCATTCGCCACCCTCTTTTTTCATCGGGTACTTCAGGCGTCGTTCGCCATGGGCGTGTTCGCGGACCGAAGCGCCTTTGGCACAATGCGCCCCGAGGTTGAACGGGCTGTCCCAGCCGGGTTCCTGTCCGGTCCAGACGCCATTGCTGACCTCGGCGATAACCGTACAGCCAACTGAGCAGTGGGTGCATACGGATTTGATGGTTTCAACCGCGCCCGTCGCCACTGTGGCGGCCGATGCCCGGGTGATCGTGCCACCTGTGGCTGAAATTGCGGCAAGGCCGCCAATGGCCAAGCCGGAACCGCGCAAGAATGCACGGCGATCAACGGATTTCTCGGCAATGTCAGATAGTATGCCAGTCCTTTGGGGGCGTCGCGCAACCCCGTTGGTTTTTTTCTTCAGCATGTTAGTTCCTCCCTTGCGTGCTTGGGGACCGCCCCTTGCTTGCTTGGTTATGTTCAAGACCCCAGACAATCAGGCATCACGCAACCTGTCGTCAGTGGATCGTCCGAGACGGCGTCCTAGAAACGGGCGCTGTCGAGATAAGCGCGTGTGTGCACCGTGTCCTGCATCTTATCCGATGTCAGGTCGACAGGCTGTGCTTCAGCTGTGCTTGTTCCGGCGGCAAGCGCCACGGCAGCAACCGGCGCGGTGGTCCCGGCCAGTTTCAGAAAATCGCGGCGGTTTGTGCCGTCTGTTTTCTTGGTCATGGGGATGTCTCCCTCCCTTGTTGTGGTGGGCATCCCCACCAATGATATCGTGACCCCTATCTGGTGGTCATACGGAATGCTTCGCGTTCGATGTCCATGAATTCACGGCCCACGCTGCCCAATGATGCATAGAGGATGGAATTCTTGGCGGCTTCGAGATCGGAATAAAAATGGCCCGCCCAGGGCGCGATGTGTTTGTTAAAGAACGTCTTTTGATCTTCAAGTGTCGCAGGCTGCGCAAAGCGACCCACGATCATGCCGGCCATCATCTCCATCAGTGACGCGATGTTGTCCTCAGGTTCATACACGTTCTTTGCGCGTGTCATCGCACGGGCGGACATGTCAGAACGCAGAATGGCCAACGGCTTTTCGTTTAGGAAACCCGTCAGATAATAGCTGGCGTAAGGCAACAATTCGCCCCGACCCAGCCCCACGAAAAGTGCATTGAACTCGCTTTCCACTTTGCGGGGTTTGCTGACTCTGGCCACGCGCGCCAAACCCGAGATGGCTTTGCCTATGCCACTGTCATCCCCAGACAATGCAGCGCACTGATCCAGAAGCAATTGATCAGGTGGTCCTGACAGCATCAGCCCCAGAAAGTTATACAGATCCGCCCGCAAACGGTCCTCAGAGGCGACACTGATGTCTTCGGCTACGTTCACGCGGTTTCCTCGGTTCTGAATTTCATGCGGCGCGGCGCGGGGACCATGCAGGTTTCGTCCTCGTCAGGCGCGGCGATATCGGACATCTCAACAAGAACATCTGCCTCGGCCTCAACGTCTTGCGCCGTGACCGGCTTTTCCTCGACGTCTTCTTCTACCGTTTCCGGTGTTTTCGGATTTGCAAGTTCCTCCGCCTGACGCGCCATTTCCTCAACATGTTTCAACATGCCTTTGCCGACCTGATAGGCGGTCTGGATGTTCTCGACAGCCATGGCAGCGTCGGTAAAATCCTCGCCGTAATCGACCAGCATATCGACGTTCGCCAACACAGGGTTCGACCGCCACAAAGTCCGCAGCGCCCGGCGCCGGATTTGGTCGGGAACGGCTTTGGCCATGAAAGCGGCAAAGTTATCGCCTTGCACCAGCGTATCGGGATCGGGCAAATCAAGTGCCGCAAGCACATCGGCCTCGCTCATATTGTCAAATGCTGCCTGCTCCCGTGCCAAGACCTGAGCTTTAACAGCATCCTGTTCGGCTTGCGCTTCGGCAGCAACTCCGGCGCGACGGCGGGCCCAATAATCCTGACGAGTGGTCATTGGACCGTCTCCTTTGACACAGGCGCACGGTAGACATCCGACACCTGCCGGATGCGCGCATCACCGATGCCGTCTTCTTTGCGGTCCACCCTTGCCTTGTCCCGGCGCCGCTTGATGAAAACCTCGTCTTCGTGGTGCAGTTCAATGAAATCACGTATCCACGCGATCAGGCCTTCCGGCATCGGAACCTTCTCGACCAGCTCCTCACCGGTATCGGCATAATCCTGTGCCTCGTAGGGTGATGCCGTTGCAAGAACCACATCCAAGGGGCGCTCGCGATCTCCTTGACGCATCACGACATAGATCGCAGGAACCTTGGCAGACAGACCGTGAAGGTAGGCCTCGGTATCCGTGCGAAAGAGTTCAAGCGGCAAAGTCGCTGCGTGGTATTCGACAGCTTCACCATCGCGTCGCAGTTCTTTCCAATCAGCCTTGCCCGCACCCGGAAGCACGGCAACCGCCTTCCACACATGTTGAACCCAGCGCGTCACACCGGGCACCCTGCGGATCACAATCCCCAATGGCATAGATACAGATTTTTGGCGGCTGATGTCCAATGTGTCCCCGATGGCGGCTTTGAATGGGTTTAGTTTAATGATCTGGCGCCATTCTCAAAGAAGTTTTTGGCCTTTCGCGCTGTAGCATTGGGGCATTGCTGCGCAGCAGCACGGAATTGTTTTTGGATTTTCTCAACAGGCTATGAATAATAGACAAAATTGCATTTCACACTTGTGCTTTCAATAATTCACCATGCGCCTGCAGCATTCGCCGGAACCGACGCGAAATTGAAGAAATGACGTTTGCCACAAGACAGAATCGCGGCTAGCGTACCGTGCGCGCCCCTGTTCCGGATGGCGTACCGAGGGACAACAGATGGCCAAAAAGCTCATATTATGCGACTGCGCGGGCAGCCAGACAATGGATGCACACGCGATATCGACAGGGTCTGGCTTGAGCTGTTCCAAAATCTATTCAAACCTGTGCACCACACAAATTGACGCTGCCGCGAAAGAACTTTCGCAAGGTGAGGCTCTCATTGCATGCCAACAGGAGAGGTCGAAATTTGAAGAACTTGCCGAAGAACTGAACGTTGATGCGCCGGGGTTTGTTGATCTGCGCGACCGGGCAGGGTGGGGGATAGGCGACACTGCCCCAAAGATGGCCGCACTGGCCGCCGAGGCCGCTTTGGTTCTGCCGCTGGGCAAATCTGTCGACGTGATCTCGGAAGGGACATGCCTGATCATTGGTGGTGAGGCAGCGGTTGCCGCGGCGCTCGAACTCTGTGAGGTGCTCGCGGTCACAGTCCTTTTGCCCGACGCAGATCTCATGCCGACAGACCGGAGATTTGATTGTGTTGTGGGGTCAGTGCGAAATGTTGCCGGCGCGCTTGGCGGGTTCACCATAAAATTTGATGCGCTTCAGCAAGTCATGCCGGGCGGTCGGGGCGTATTTGAGTTCGGCCCGCCACAAGATGGCGCTGTTTCATCCTGCGACATCATTCTTGATCTTGGCGGCACGGCGGCTTTGGTCCCCGCACCAGAAAAGCGGGAAGGATACCTGCGCGCTGATCCAAACCACGCCCCTTCAGTCGCGAAGGCCGTGTTTGAGGCATCCCATCTGATCGGCACATTCGAAAAGCCGCTGTATGTGCGGCTTGAACCGAGCCTGTGCGCGCACAGCCGGGCAGAACAGGCGGCGTGTTCCAACTGCCTGAATGTCTGTCCAACGGGTGCCATCACCTCAGCGGGAGAACACGTGGCGATTGATCCGATGATCTGTGCCGGATGCGGATCGTGTTCCGCCGTGTGCCCGTCAGGCGCTATCAGCTATGACGCGCCGCCCGTTGATGCGATTTTCCGACGGTTGTCGACACTTGCCGCAACCTACCGCACGGCGGGTGGCCGCAACGCGCGGCTGCTGGTCCATGATGCGAACCACGGGTTGGAGATGATCTCCCTTGCTGCCCGTTTTGGACGCGGTCTGCCCGCGCATGTCATCCCGCTCGAGGTGGATGCTCTCTCCGGCTTTGGACATGCTGAAATGCTGGCGGCACTGGCCAGCGGGTTCGCGCATGTTGACGTCCTGATGTCACCCAAAACAGAACTGGACGTGCTTGAAACACAGACCGCTCTTGCACGCGCAATGGCCGGCGCGGGTGCTGTGCGCCTGTTGCATGTGGCGGACCCTGATACGCTTTGCGAGGCGCTCTACGAAGACGCCGAGGATCCGGTGACGTGCGCACCCATTCTGCCGATGGGATCGCGCAGGCAGGTGGCGAGACTTGCCGCCAAGGCGTTACAACCTGAAGCGGTGGTTCTGGAGCTGCCGCAGAACGCGCCCTATGGCGCTGTCCTCGTGGACACGGATGCCTGCACGCTTTGCCTGTCATGCGTATCGCTTTGCCCCTCCGGTGCACTCGGCGACAATTCGGACCTGCCGCAGCTGCGCTTTCAGGAAGACGCCTGTTTGCAATGCGGGTTGTGCAGCAACATCTGCCCGGAACAGGCAATCACGCTCAAGCCACAGATGGACCTATCGGACGCCGCATATAGTCAGCGCGTCCTGCATGAGGAAGAACCCTTTGCCTGCATCGAATGCGGGAGCCTGTTCGGATCAAAATCCACCATCGCCAAGATCACCGAAAAACTGGCAGGCAAACATGCGATGTTTGCCACATCGGACGCGGCCAAAATGATCCAGATGTGTGAAAACTGCCGGATTCAGGCGCAGTACCATTCCGCAGATAACCCGTTTCAGGGCGGCGAACGCCCCCGTGTTCGAACGTCCGAGGATTACTTTGCCAAGCGCAAGGATCACTGATGCTGGATCGGCGCACCCAGATCGGCAGGCGCAATGGAGCCCACATAGGCAGTGATCGCCTCGATCTGTTCCCACGTGACCTCAATCGGTGCGATAGGAGACGGCAGATCGTCTGCGAAGGGTTCGGTGATACCTTCGACCTGCGTAAATGCCGGATGGGGCCTGAGGATGAAGAACGTTTCGAACCGTTCCTGCCAGTCGGGAAACGTGCGCATCAGGGCAAAGGACGGGGTGGAACCGATGGCATTCATGCGGTTAGTGTCATTCACCACATGGCAGCGGCCGCAGTGCCTGAGACTGGCCTCTTCTCCCAGGGCCGTGTTGCCCGTCAGGTCATTCGACCGCGCCGCACCCTGCGTTGCAACATCGGTGTGAAAAAGTTTGATGCCATCCGGGGCAAAAGCCTCGATCGTACGTTTGCCGACGTCCGACAGGAGCCAGTCCTGAAAGGCGTTGGTATGATCCCCGTCAACCTTCGCCAAATGCCAGACCGTGTCACCCTGTGCGAATACAGGTGTTCCTTCCGCCCCAAAACCGGCGTCAGCGGTATCTGTCGTGAGCGTGATACGAACACCCGTTTTCAACGAGAACCGCGGCAACAAATGTTGCATGAACCCTGTCTCGACCAATGCATCCGGGGCCCTCAGGGAAAACGCCTTGTCCTGCGCCGCGACAGGGTTGGCCAGCATAATGGCCGTGACGATCAGCTTCTTGAACATAGCACCCCGCGCAGTCGAATGTGTCAGGTTGCGGTCAAGCCTAGGGGCGCTAGGGTGCTCCCGTCAACAATTCCGAATTTTGAAAGGACTTCACCATGAGCGATGAATTCAACATGTCGATGCGCAAGTTTCTCAAGCAGGTGGGCGTGACATCCCAGCAGGCGATCGAAACCGCAATGCGCGAAGCGGGCGATACATCCGGCAAGACATTTGAGGCAAAAATGGTGCTGACGGTGGACGGTATCGACCTTGAGCATGTCGTTACAGGCAAGATTGAAGGCGCATAAATGGCTCTGTCCCGTGAACAGGTTCTGGCCTGCCTGAAAGAGATCAAGGCGCCCTCCGGTGTTGATCTGGTTGAGGCCGGACTGGTGCGTGCCTTGAGCGTGGAAGAGGGTGGCGTGCGCTTTGTCATGGAGGTGGATCAGCCTGAGCCATTCATGGCAGCCAAGGCCGAGGCAGAGCAGAAACTGGAGGCGCTGGGTGCAAGCGCGGTCTCCATCGTGATGACATCCCACAGCAAGCAAGCACCGCCGCCGGACCTCAAAGCGGGTCGCAAGGCGGAACCCGCCGGCCCGCAAAAGATACCCGGCATTGACCGGATTATTGCCATTGCATCGGGCAAAGGCGGCGTTGGAAAATCTACCGTAGCGTCCAACCTCGCCTGCGCATTGGCTGCCGAGGGCCGCCGCGTTGGCATGTTGGACGCAGATGTTTACGGACCGTCGCAGCCCCGGATGTTGGGTGTGTCGGGCAGACCGCAAAGCCCTGATGGAAAGATTATTCTGCCGCTCCGCAACTTTGGGGTGACGATGATGTCGATCGGTCTGATGACCAATGAGGATCAGGCAGTTGTCTGGCGTGGGCCGATGCTGATGGGCGCGTTGCAACAGATGTTGGGACAGGTCCAATGGGGCGCGCTGGATGTGTTGATTGTAGACCTGCCGCCCGGTACAGGCGATGTCCAGATGACGCTCGCGCAAAAAGCTCATCTGGACGGCGCGGTCATTGTGTCGACGCCACAGGATGTGGCGCTGCTGGATGCGCGCAAAGGCATTGATATGTTTAATCAATTGGGCACGCCTGTGATCGGGATGATTGAGAACATGAGCACGCATATCTGTTCTAATTGCGGGCACGAGGAACACGTTTTCGGACATGGCGGCGTCAAGGCTGAAGCGGAGAAATTGGGCGTACCGCTGTTGGCGGAAATCCCGCTGCATCTGGACATTCGGGTAGCTGCAGATGGCGGCGCGCCCATCGTGGTTTCCAAACCTGAAAGCGCACAGGCCAAGGCATTCAGGGATGTCGCAAAAGCCCTGATCGCGGCTGGCAAGGCATGAGCACCCCGGGTTTTCCACCCCTCTTTAGTGGATTGCCGGTTGAGGGACAGATTGATCCATTCGAAATAGCCTGTGCTGAAGCCACGCGCGGGTGTGACGCGGGTCTGGTAGTGTACAATCTCGGGGCAAATACCTTGCGGGCTGCGTTGGTCTTTGCCCCGGACGTCGTGCTGGAAGATGCGATGGCGATGCTGCCCTTGTGCGGCGTCGGATTTCAGAATGCATTGGGCGCCCTTGCGCCGCCGGAAGTCGCCGTGCATCTGGAATGGAACGGCGGCTTGCGCGTCAACGGGGCATCCTGCGGGCGGTTAGGGGTTTCGGCGTCCTCGGATGACCCGACGGTCGAGCCGGATTGGCTTGTGATCGGGTTGGAGTTGCCACTTTGGCCCGAGAATGACGAGACAGGACATACACCCGATCAGACGGCGCTATATGCCGAAGGTTGCACAGATGTGAGCGCAGTGGATTTGCTTGAGTCTTGGGTGAAACACACTTTGGTCGGCATCAATACCTGGCTTGAGGAAGGTGCCGCGCCCTTGCACAAGGAATGGCAGGGGCTGGCACAAGGCATTGGCGAAGAAATCAGGATGAACGGTATCACCGGCACCTATCTGGGCGTCGATGAGCGGTTCGGTCTATTGCTGCGCGATGCGAAAACGACCCACCTTGTTCCACTCACCCAAGTGCTGGAGGGCAGATGACATGATGCTGGCGCGTGCGATCCATTTTGACGAAAGCGATATGAATATCTTTCACTCCCCTGCGCGGACAGGTGAATGGTGTATCTCTGGCGGTTTTGAATTTTCGAACTGGGGCGAGGCTGATCTGACTGGCAAAGCACGTCAGGCGTTTGCCAATGGCTGGCTGGGTGTTGAAACCTTTGGCCGCGTTTCTGTCGTTGCCGTTACGCAAATCGAAACGGCCGAACTGGAGGCTCTTGTGACCGCCTTGGCGCAACATTTCGTGGATATTTACGGCGCACCGTCGATCGCAGAGGCGCAGGGCGTGGCGCGGGATGAGCTGGCGCAGATGGCGGATATCTGCGAGGGGCAACCTGCAAACACACTGCTGCTGGTGTCTCGCGAACTGACAGACGCGGGTGTCAGAGAAAGCTACCGGATCGTAGAATCCCGTGACGCCGGCCTTGACCAGTTTGCGATCCACGGATCACTGGACGAAGACCATCATTAAATAAGCGGGCCAGTCCGTGAACAGACCTGTTTCTGGCAGGACTTCGCACTGACCGGTCTAAGACAAAACCAAGCATGGTTCGTGTCTGATCAACTACTTTTCTTGCCAGTTAGATCGGTCAGGCTGTCATCGATGTTTACACCCACTGCGTCGCCGATTTTCTTTAGCGCGGGCAGTTGCACGGCCATGCTCAGGATAGAATCGATAGCCTGAGAGACCGGGGCATTCGCACCGCCATCGCCGCCGCCAGCCCCCCCAAATCCGTTCACATGATTGATGCTGATGCCTTTGATTTTCTCGGCGGGTTTCACCATTTCAGCGACGATTTTGGGCAAGGCTTCGAGACGGGCCAGTTCCAGCTCCATTGCAACCATCGCCTCTGTCCGCGCATTTTCTGCGTTGATACGTGCCAACGTTGCTTCGGCTTTGGCAAG
Source organism: Sulfitobacter sp. (assembly GCA_049645905.1). Taxonomy (GTDB): domain Bacteria; phylum Pseudomonadota; class Alphaproteobacteria; order Rhodobacterales; family Rhodobacteraceae; genus Sulfitobacter. The sequence goes on along the minus strand of JBARUV010000073.1, from coordinate 15,202 downwards.
TTCGACGAACTTGGTCGCAGTTGCCTCTTCTTCTTTCGCTGCGCGGCGATCTTTTGCAGTGGCCTTGTCACTTTCCGAGGCGATCCGCGCACGCGTGGCGGCCGCCTGAGCGTCTTGTTCGGCGCTCAGCAATGCAAGCGCCTTTGTGCGTTCTGCCTGCGCCATGGCTTCCGCCGTGCGCAACGCTTCAGAGGCTTTGACAGCTTCGGTTCGCGCCACATCTGCATTCGCTTGCGCCTTGCTTTCCTTTTCGCTTTTTGCGGCAATCTGGATCAACCTGTCCTGATCGGCCAGCTGCAGATCCTGCTCGCGACTGATTTCGGCCTGACGTAGCGCCTTGGCACTGGCGATTTCATCGGCCTGAATGTCGCGTTCCATCTGAATGCGGGCGCGTGCCCTTGAGCGTTCGCTATCCGCCTTCTTTTCGGCAATCTGCGCCATCTGATCAGCCATCAGCGTCTCGATCTCCTGGGTTTGTGCAATCTCGGCGCGGCGTTGTTCCAGAACGATTTCCAGCTTGCGCTTTTCGGCTTCCATGGTGGCCTTGTTCACCGAGACTTCGGAATTCGACTGAATTTCCGCGCGTTCTTTGCGGCTATTCGCGATGACCTCTGCCAGTTTGCGCATGCCGACGGCGTTGAAAGCGTTGTTTTCATCAAGTGCCGCAAAAGGCGTCTGGTCCAGCCCGATAAGCGAGACGCTGTCCATCTCGAGCCCGAATTTTGACATTGGTTCTGTCAGCGCGGTCTGGACATTGGCAACAAAAATACCGCGATTTTCGTGCAATTCGTCCATTGTGGATTTCGCTGCTTCTGCCCGCAAAGCATCAATGATCATTCCATCCAGCAGGCCGCGCAACTGATCCGCCTGAAACAGCCGCTTACCAAGGGTCTGGGTGGCGCGGGATACGGCATCAGCCTCCGGTTTGACCGAAACATAGACCTCTGCACCGACATCGACCCGCAACCGGTCTTGCGTAATCAGGGACCGTTCCCCTGCACAGGCGACGCTCATCCGGATGGTCTGCATGTTCACCCGCGCGACTTCGTGGAAATACGGGATTGCGAGTGTGCCGCCGTCAATGATGACCTTGCGCCCCCCGATCCCGGTCTTGACCAGCGCAACCTCGTTCGAGGCACGTTCGTAAAAGTTCGCAGCCAGAACGACCAAGACCGCGATGACAATGACAAGTAGAATGATCCAAGCCAATGCAGACATGATGTTATCCTTTCCTAAAGCCCGTGCATATTGCACAGGATGTTGGACGACATGCCGCCGTCCGCTGGGATGTTTGTGCCGCGGATCCACATGGAAAGATCGCTAAGCAAGAATGCGATGACGGGTGCGATATCGGTCGCCTCTCCGGGGCGGTCCATGACGCGGGCGTCTTCTTCGGCACGTGCGCCGAGCGTTTCGAGAAAGTCACCAATGATCGGTGTGTTCACCGGGCCGGGGCTGACCGCGTTCATGCGGATGCCGCGGTCGCGCCAGGTCCAGCGGTTTTGCATGGTCCAGGCGATCAGGGCTTCCTTGGTAAAAAAGTACGACCTTCCACCCTCGTTGGTGACGTTCCATTTGGCCATGAAAGCAGGGATCGCGCCGAACGTCAGGTGTTCACTCGCGCGAATTGCATCAATCGCTTGCGTCCAGCCGAACCCGGCAAGAGAAGCGACATTCGCGATGCTGGCGTTGTCGGCCATTTTGGGGATCAGCGCCTGCGTCAGATGTTTGACCGCCAACAGATTGATCGCCAAGAGCTGTTCGGCAGGACGTGTGGGAGGCAGGCCTGCGTTATTTACAAGCCCGTCGATTCCGTCAGGCAGCACATCCACCAACGCATCAATGGCGCGCGGGTCCGATAGGTCGACACGATAGAACTCCTCAACATGGTCGAAATTCTTGTTGATATCGACACCCAAAACCTCGGCGCCTTGCGCAGTCAGAATCTTGGCCGTTTCCCAACCGATACCGGAGGAAGAGCCCGTGACGATAATCCGTTTCCCTTTAAGCAATTCTTTCATCGCGTTTCCTTAAAAAACCGGCGGGAAGGGACGGTGGCCTCGGTCCATTGTGATCCAACGGGTTTCAGTAAAAGTCTCCATCGACCACCGGCCACCATGACGACCCAGACCCGAGGACTTGGAGCCGCCGAAAGGCACATGCGGTTCATCGTTCACGGACGAGCAGTTGACGTGGCACATCCCTGTCTCCAGCCGCTGCGCCATGTCCATTGCACGGTGTTCGTTGCGGGTCATGATCCCCGCTGACAGCCCGTATTCGGTGTCATTGTTCAGGGCTATCGCCTCTTCGTCGGTTGTGAACGGCACCACGACGACGACAGGACCAAAGGTTTCATCGCGCCAGACATCCATAGTGGTATTCACATTGGTCAGGATCGTGGGCTGTACAAAACGCCCGGAGACTTTACCGCCAAGTTCGACTTTCGCCCCTTTTGCCACGGCATCTTCGATCTGGGCTTTGACGCGTTGAACCTGACGGTCATTGATCAGCGGTCCGATCACGTTGTCCTTGTCGGCGGTGTCGCCCATCTTCAGCTTTGCCGCCCGTGCAACCAACTTTTGCAGGAACTCGTGGTAGATGCTTTCATGGACGAGTATCTTTTCAACGCTCATGCAGATTTGTCCCTGATGCATGAAGGCCCCGAAGTTTGCGGCCTGGGTCGCCCGTTCCATCTCGGCATCATCCAGAACGATCAAGCTGTCCTTGCCACCGAGTTCCACGCAACACTTTTTCAAATGCGCGCCTGCCTTGGCGGCGATGGCGCGGCCAACCGGCGTGGACCCTGTGAAAGAAATCCCCTTTACCAACGGGTTTTCAACGAGTTCGTCACCCATCTCGGCGACCCGTTCGCGCGACGACGTGACGACATTGAACACCCCGGCAGGAACACCGGCCTCTTCCAGCACCTCGGCAAAAAAGAGGCCGCCGCAATAGGGCGTGTCTTCGGACGGCTTCAGGACAATCGTGTTGCCTGCTGCTAACGGAAAGGCAAAACCGCGCGAGGTCAGGATCGCGGGCATGTTCCAGGGGCTGATCACACTGACCACGCCCATCGGGGTGCGCGTCGCTGTAGAAACCTTGCCGTGCTCGGACGGCAGCACCTCTCCGATTGCTCCGTAACAGGCGGCAGCGGCAGCGCGGAATACCTCGATCGAATAGCTGATCTCGAACATTCCCTTGCCGAACCAGCCACCCCCTTCGCCCTGCATCGCGGTGGCATATTCGACCTGACGCCGCTGGAGGATGTCCGCAACCTTGAGCATATAATGCGCTCGTTCCTGAAACATCAGCGCGGACCATTTTGGGAACGCAGCCTGGGCCGCTTCAATGGCTGCCCGTGCCTCGGCCGCGCCGCCATCGGGGGCTTTGGCCCAGACCGATCCGTCAGACGGATTTATCTTGTCAAATGTTGCAGGCGATGTGACCCATTGGCCGTTGATATACATGCCTTTAAGCGTGCGCGGTGATTGTGAATCTAGCATTGCGGCTTTCCTTTACTCTTTTTCAAATGCGCCACCGTTGGGTTGGCGGCGATACACCTCGACCCGTGGCGCGCGATAGACTTCGATGGTTACCGGCGCCTGTGGGGCAGGGGGTGGTTGGGTTGGCTTTGGTGTCGCCCGACTTGCGGGCGTATAGGTTGGCAATGGCCGGGACCGACCGGCGCGTGCTGCGGCGATCTCGAATTCCCTGATCATCGCCTGCACATCGCCGCTCGCGAAAGCCGCGGCATCTTGCGTGGATGGCGAAGAGGATGTGACGGGCGCGCGCGTTTTGGCGGTGCGATCAGCCTTTGCCAGCAGATCGTTCAGGTTCACACCCAGAAGAGCATCCGCAGACTTTCGGTCACGGCGGGGTGGCGCGACGCGCAGGGTGTCAGGGACTGGACCGGATTGTTGATCCGTTGGCAGATTGGCAGACGTTGGTGTCCCTGCACCGACACCAAGATACGCCGCCTGCACAGCAGGGTCATGCATCAATGCATCGGCGCTGTCTTCGTGGATGATCTTTGTATTTTCCAACAGATAACCGCGATCGGCAATCGCAAGGCTCTGCTTGGCGTTCTGCTCCACCATCAGAATACCGATGCCCAGTTCTTTGACCGACTTCAGGCTCTGAAACAGCTCTTTGCACAGCAAGGGCGACAGACCAAGTGACGGTTCATCCAGCGTCAGGATCTTGGGCGAGGACATCATCGCACGGCCAATCGCAACCATCTGCTGCTCGCCTCCCGACATCGTTCGGGCAACCTGTCTGCGGCGTTCGGCTAGTTTAGGGAACAGCGTAAAGACGCGGTCAAGGTTGATCTGCTCATCGCCTTTGGCACGTTCAGGATAAGCGCCAAGCTTGAGGTTTTCCTCCACCGTCAGGTCGGCGAAAATTCCGCGTCCTTCGGGCACTGATGCGATGCCTTCTTCGACGATCTTATCGGCCGTCAAAGTCTCTAGGTTTTGCCCGGACAGCGTCACCGCGCCAGTTACCTGCCCCTCACAGATTCCCGACACGGCCTTTAGCAATGTCGATTTTCCGGCACCGTTGGCCCCGAGGATCACCACAATTTCCCCCGGCGCAACCCGCAGCGAGGTGGAGGAGAGCGCCTGGTGTTTGCCATAGGTGACAGTCAGATCACGGACTTCAAGCATCATCATCCCCCAGATAGGCCCGGATCACTTCGGGGTCTGACAGGACCTCTGCCGGGGTGCCTTGGGCAATTTTCACGCCCGACGACATGACCACACAATCGTCGCAAAGCGAGCGGATTGCATCCATCACGTGTTCGACCAGAACAATTGTGCGTCCTTCTGCCCGCAGCGACTGGATCAGCGAGATGCCGACCTGCAGTTCGGTCGGGTTCAAACCCGCCAGCCATTCATCCAGCAGCAACACCTTGGGGTCAGACGCAAGCGCGCGCGCAAGCTCCACCCGCTTTGTATCAATGTAGGTCAGCTGCCCTACCTGCATATGGCCTTTGCCTGCCAGCCCAACCTGTTCCATCAGGAGGGCGGCATCGGATTTTGCTTGTCCCCCCCACCGCTTGCGATGGCCAAAGACCGCGCCTGCGATGATATTCTCTTCCACCGTCATGGAGCCGAGCAGCCGCACGAGTTGAAAGGTCCGCGCAACCCCCTTGCGCGCGATGATCTCTGGCCGCTGGCCGGTGATGGGCTGACCTTGCAACAAAAACGATCCGGCGGTGGGTTTCAGCATGCCGGAGATCAGGTTGAGAGTTGTCGACTTGCCCGAACCGTTCGGCCCGATCAGCCCCAGCACCTGATTGTCACGCACATCGAAATCGACGTTGTTGACGGCGACCAGCCCGCCAAAACGTTTGGTTGCACCGCGCAAAGAAAGGACTGCTGCACTCATGACAGCGCCTCGCGCTGTCTGTTCCACGTTCGCACCTGATCGATCAGTCCGGCAAAACCGCGCGGTATCAGATAGACGATCGCAAGGAACGCAATACCGAGGAAAAGCGTGACCTGATTGGGGAAATTGGCCGAGATTGCCTCCCATGTCAGTGTGAAAGGAATGACGCCAACAATCGGCCCCCAAAGCCGATGCACACCGCCAAGCAAAGCCATGATCACCACCTGAAACGACAACATCGGCGTGAACGCAAGCGACGGTTCTATATAGACATAGCGCGGCGCAAGGATGGCACCGGTCATCGCAGCCACGGCGCCGGAGATCATGAACAACAGCACCTTGGCTTGGGCGGTATTGATCCCCGAATGTGCTGCGACGGTTTCGTCATCGCCGATGATACGCAGCGCAAAACCCAGACGGGAACGCCCGACCAACCAGCCCACGAGGAACACCACTGCGGCAAGCGCGACCAGCATTTGATACAGATTTGCTTCTGTGAAGTCTGTCAGGACATAAAGACCCTTTTGTCCGGTCATGTTCTGGCCCCATGTGATGACCTGGCGGATCAGTTCTGCCAGCCCAAGCGTGAAGATCACGAAATAGACGCCCGAAAGCCGCAGAGTGGCGAGCCCGACCAGTGCGGCGAGGACAGCGCCGAAAATTCCAGCCAAACCCACCAGCGCCCAGAAGGGCAGAGTTTCAAACCCCAGCCCTGTCGTATAGGTGCCCAAGCCAAAGAACGCGGCAGTGGCGAGAGAGATATAGTGGGTCGGCCCTGAAAACAGCGCCCAACTCGTTGACAGCACGGTGAACATCGCAATCGTGATGCCCAGCGACAGGACGTAGTCCGAGCCGAAGTAGGGCAGGCAAGCTGCGACGATCAACAGGATCAGGGCAACTGCCAGCCCTTGCATTTCCTTGGGGCCCATCATGTCGGCTTCCGTCCAAAAAGGCCCTGAGGGCGGAACAACAGGATCAGGATGAACAGCGTATAGGCCGCCGCAAGTGTCAGCCCCGGATCAATCAACGACGCAACGAGCGTCTCAACAACGCCGAGCAGCAGAGCAGCGACGATGGTGCCGCGCACATCCCCGACCCCGCCCATGATCACTATGATCAGCGCCTTCAGGGTGAAGGCAACACCAGCAGAGGCATCAAGTGTCAGGAAGGACGAAATCAGCGCGCCGCCAACAGCGGTAATTGCACCGCCAAGCGCAAAAGCGATAGCGGATTTGTTGCGTACGTTGATGCCGACCAGTCGCGCACTTTCCGGCGACACAGCCAGAGCGCGCAATGACAGACCAGCGCGCGACCATGTGATCCATGCATAGAGAATACCGCAGATCACGACAGCAGACAGGAATGCCGCAACACGGTTCTGGGCGTAGGTATCGCCCATGATCGTCACCGGAACGGCAAGGAAAGAATAGTTGAAATAATCGCCCCCAAAGGCCCAGAGCATCAGGCCGACCGCAATAAAGGACATTCCGAATGTGGCAAGGATTGAATCCACCTCAAGTTGGCCACGAGTCTTGGCGCGCTTGACCAATGGCTCCAGCATGATCCGGTAAATCAACCAGTTCGCCGCGAATGCGACGGGTGCAACGATAAAGATCGTCAGCAGCGGGCTGATGTTTCCGGCGGTGTAAAACCAGAATGCGGTAAAGGCCCCGGCGACCAGCATCTCGCCATTGGCGAGGTTCATGATCCGGGCAACGCCGTATTGCAGGTTCAGGCCCATGGCGATCAGCGCATAGGTGCCGCCAAGCAAGAGCCCGATGATAATGATGTCCATTCAAGGTATCCGTTTGTAACCGGCCCCACAGATGTGCGGGGCCGGCAGGTAGGGGTTCAAGCCCAGCCTTGCTTCAGTTGGACAGGCTTTGCACCCGGACGACCGGTTTCAGCGACCCCTTGGTAAACACCGTTCTGCCACTGGCCCACGGTCCAGAAATGCGGATTGAAGTTATTGGCGTCAAAAGACATGTCGCCCAAAACCGTATCAAAGGTGGAGGCTTTGATGTGCTCTGTCACGCCCTCACGGTCGAGGCCGACTGCGGCGATGGATTGCTCCAGCACTTCAAGCGACGCATAGGTGGTGGCGGAGGCCCAACCGTCCGGTGCATTCCCCGTTACGTCCATGTGCGCCTTTGCATAGGCCTTGAACTTGTCGCTGTCCGGATTGACGCCGCCTGCACCCAGTATCCCTTCGGCGGCGGCACCAAAGCGGCCTCCGAATGCGGGGAAACAGGTGGCAACGGCTGTGTAATAGGCATCAACCTGCAGATCCTCGATGATCGCCTGTTCGGTCAGACCAAAAGTGTCAGGCGGATAGGACCATGCGATAAAGGCATTTGGATTGGCGGCCTTGGCGCCTTTTACTACGGGTGACAAGTCTTGCGTGCCGAGCGGGTAAGACGTGTCGTAGACCAACTCGAACCCAGCGGCGGTAAAGATCGGACGGGCAGCAGCGGCGAGTTCGATGCCAAAGGCGTCTGCGACGTTGACCATCGCGATTTTGTTGCCTTTCAGAGTGCCGTCATCCTTCATCTTGGTCAGCACATCGGCAACCGACTGGACAAACGCCGTTGTTGAACCAAGCATGAAAAACATGCCGGAAAACTGGCTTGACAGTTCGACGATCTGATCTGTGATCGCAGAGACCGCCAGTTGCGGGTACTTGTAGCGATCAAACAATGGCGCCGCGGCGATGTTCAGGCCGGTCCCGTACGGCGACACAATGAAATCCGCGTTGTCTTGCGTGGCCAGTCGCTGCACCGCTTTGATGGTTTCGCCCGGATTGGTTTGATCATCATATTCGATGATCTCTACCATTTTCTGTGCGCCATCAACCATCAGGCCGCCTTTGGCGTTCACCTGATTGGACCAAAGGGCGACGTTCGGCCATTGGGTTACAACAGCACCGCCAGCAAGCGGGCCGGTCTTTGGCGCAACTGCGCCGATTTTGATAACATCCGATTGCGCCATTGCCAGACGCGGGGCCGCGAGGCTCGCGGCGGCGGCAACCCCCAGTTTCAGGGCCGTTCTTCGTTTCATAATCATGCTTATGTCCTCCCTAGGTTCAGCATTTCTTCGATTTGGGTAGCGTCCGGCGACAAGTGCTGTGACAACCACCGGCATTCGGTAAATTCATCGAGTGCGGCGGTGCCACCAAAGCGGCCGTAACCGCTGGACTTCATACCGCCAAACGGCATCGTCGGATCGTCAAACACAGTTGGTCCGTTGATCTGGCAAATGCCGGTTTCCAACCGGTTCGCAACCTCGTGGCAACGATCAATGTCCGCGCCAAAAACAGCCCCGGCGAGCCCGAACTCGGTGTCATTTGCCACTGATATTGCTTCTTCGGGGTCGCGCACGCGCGTTATTGCAGCCACAGGGCCAAAACTCTCTTCCGAGTAAATCCGCATTTTCGGGGTGATGTGATCCAGAACGGCGGGTTGCATGACAGACCCATCAACTTGCCCGCCGATACGCAAGATCGCACCATGTGCGACGGCATCGTCGATCAGTCCTGTCACCCTTGCTGCGGCATCCGAATTGATCAGACGTCCGAGGTCGGCCGTTTCAAATTTCGGATCTGCGGCCTTGAGCCGCGCTGTCTTGGCAATCAGCGTGTCGACAAACTTGTCCGCGATACTGTCCTGAACCAGCACACGCTCTGTCGACATGCAGACCTGCCCCTGATTGAAGAAAGCACCGACCATCGCCGCCGCCGCTGCCGCATCGATGTCGGCATCGTCCAGCACGATAAACGGTGCTTTTCCGCTCAGTTCCAAAACACATCGCTTCAGTTCAGTTGCGGCTTCTTGCGCGACCAGCCTGCCAACCCGTGTCGAACCGGTAAAGTTGATCCGCCGCACCGCGGGGTGCCGGATAAGTGCGCGTGCTACATCCAGACTGTCCTTGGCATCGTTGGTCACAACGCTTGCCACATCGGTCGGCAAGCCGGCCTTTATGAACAGATCGACGACGGCGCGGTGGGTACGCGGGCAATGTTCGGACGCTTTCAGGACTACTGTATTGCCGCAGGCAATAGGCGCTGCCAAAGCGCGTGTCGCGAGCGCGACAGGGGCATTCCAAGGCGCAAAACCGAGAACGACACCGACCGCTTGCCGCCGCACTATTGATTTTCGCACACCGTCTTCGTGATTGTGAACCTGATCGGCCAGCAATGGAACCAGGTCGCAGGCTTGAAGCAAAATGTCTTCCGCAATGTTAACATTGAAATGTGTCCACTGGATCGACGCCCCAACTTCGTCCGCGGCAAGACTGGCAAGATCGTTGCGCCCCTTATGCAATTGGTCGGCCATCGATTTCAGCAGGTCGACACGATCCTTGGGCGAGGTTGATGACCACGACCAAAAGGCCCGTGCTGCACGATTGGCCGCAGCTTCGGCCGCGCGCACGCCGGTTTCGGGGCGCGGCGTATCGTCGACTTCCAACAGCTGAACACGTCCCTGCGACACTTTGCTCCCCCCAGAGGCCGGGCTGCGGTGCAAAGCACCATTGACCTGACCATCTTCTCCCAATTGCCATAAAAAGGGGTAGTGCCCGATATGAAAATGTGAAAATCTGGCCAATAGATGTCAATTTCTGGCGACATAGCCGCTTAGGACTTCGTTTGCGCACTCAACACCAAGATAGCCGGCTCCATGTCGAACTGCTGCGGTGCGGGCTGCAAGACAGAATCGTAACCGCCGTATTTCAGGGGACAGCGCCGGTCTGGCAATTGGTCTATCTGCAAAGCGGGCGGCTAGAAATTTGGGAGGATCTGGAAGAACCTGACAGCCAGTCGAGCGCCGTAGATGGCCCCGCGTTGATTTGGCATCCGGTCCATCGGGGCGGCCGTCTAAGGCTGATTGCGGGGTCAGTCGGCGCACGTCTGACTGTGGATGAACTTGGCATGTCCGGCGCTATCGGCAGCAAACCAGAGGCAGCGGAACTGCGCCAGATGGCGGAGGAGCCTGTCACTTTGTCGCTGATCCCTTTGCCGGAAGTCAGCGCGGCCATCGCGGAAGCCGTCAACGTCATGCTGAAAGAGGCGGGGTCGGGGCAGCCGGGGAATGAGACAATAATCGAGGCGCAGTTGCGCTACCTTTTGGTCCTGATGTGGCGCCATAGCTATCGAACAAATGAAACGCTTTCCCAAGACGCCGCCCAAACCGTTCTTTTGCGCCGCTTTCGCCAACTCGTCGAAACCCATTTCCGCAACCGCTGGCGCGTTCTGGATTATGCGACAGCACTTGGGACAACGCCGGACCGGCTGCATAATATCTCCAGAACAGCTTTGGATCGCGCACCGCTGTCGCTCATCCATGACCGGACAGTGCACGAGGCCAAATCGCTACTTTCGCGCTCAAACCTTACAATTGACCAAATCGCCGGGTTTCTGGGGTTTCACTCTGCCGCGCAATTCAGCAAATTCTTCGCAACGCAGGTACGCTCTTCGCCTGGTAGATACCGGCAGGCGATCCGGTCTGCGCACGTCGAAAAACAGGTAACCGACCCGACCAGCTTCAAAGATTGGCCTTAGCGCGCCTAAACTTGGACCTTTGCGACAACAGTCCGGTGGGTGATCTCATGGCCCGTCCGGACATCGATCAGTTTTGGTTCGATAGGCTCTTTGGTTTCGCGGGATAAGAGAGTGACCGAAGAACTGTCTTTGGCGGGAACATGGGTATTCGCCCAGTCAATCAGAGTGACCAAAAGCGGGTAAAGCGCCTTGCCACTGTCGGTAAGCAGGTATTCATAACGCGGTGGACGCTGCTGATAAGCTTCGCGCCTCAATACCCCGTCCGCTTCCAGCTTGCGCAGTCGGTCGGCAAGCACATGGCGGGTGATGCCCAGACGCTCCTGCATCTGGTCAAACCGCCGGATGCCAAAGAAACACTCGCGCACCACAAGCATCGTCCAGCGGTCCCCGACCACGGACAGACCGCGTGCGACGGGACAGGCTTCGGTGTGCAATTCGTTCCATTTCATTTCGACGTCATACCAGCGATTGACAGGTTCCGAAAGAGAACTTACGAAGAGAGGGTTCCAAAATAGAACTTATTGCGCCAGAGGTGCATGGCGACCTTCAACAAAAAGCAGGGGCACGTTGACATGACCGCAAAGAAAACCCGCAGCTACGACTATGTGAACCTGCCTCTGGATGCAGAGGCGGCGATGCGACTGTCCGGACTGGAGTATATGAAGGCCCTCAACTCGGGTGAGGTAACGGCAAAACCCTCGATGATCGTGACGATGGGCATCTCCGATGCGCTTGATCTTGACTACGGGAAGGTTGCCTTTGAGGCGGACCCTGCCGATTTCCTGCTGAACCCTGTCGGAACACTGCATGGCGGATTTGCCGCGACTTTGCTGGACACAGCCTTGGGCGTTTGTGTCCACACGACACTGGAAGCAGGTCTTGGCTATACCACTGCGGAACTGAAGGTGAATTACACCCGCGCGATCCTGCCCACCACAGGCCGCCTGCGAGCGGAAGCAACTATCGTTCATCGTGGGCGCCAGATGGCAACATCTGAGGCGCGGGTCGTCGGCATAGAAGACGGGAAACTCTACGCGCATGGCTCGACCACCTGTCTGATTTTCCCCCTGAAACCCAAGAAGGGGTAAGAGAATGACCGACGCGACAATAGTGACAACCGCAGCACCCGTTGATGCTGCGTCATCCGCACGCGCCGCACGCACGAAAGTTCTGCTCACCGCGCCCATTGGACCAACCTTGGCGACACTGGCCGCTCCCAATGTGCTGGCCATGCTTGTCCAAGCGGCCCAAAGCATCGCAGAGGCATATTTTGCCAGCCTGATGGGCGTCACCGTGCTGGCGGGTCTGGCGCTGGTCTTTCCGCTGATGATGCTGACCCAGATGCTGGCGGCGGGCGCGATGGGCGGGGCAATTTCGGCCTCTGTGGCGCGCGCACTCGGTGCGTCAAAGCCGGAGCGTGCCGCGACCCTTGCCGTCACAGCGTGGATCATCGCGGCCTTCCTCGCACTTGTGATGGCCGTGATCATGGCGCTGTTCAGCCGGGCGATTTTCAGCACATTGGGTGGGGGCGCAGAAGCGGTGGATGCGGCGATGATCTATTCAACCGTCTTCTTTCCAGGCTGTCTCACAATCTGGCTCTGCCATTCCTCGCTCAGCATCGTTCGTGGAACGGGCGACATGCGTATGCCGTCCTTGCTGCTTTTGCTGGTTTCTGTCGTTTCAATTCCGCTTTCGGGTGGTTTTGCCCTTGGCTGGGGTCCCGTTCCCGCACTTGGGATCGCGGGCCTGCCATTGGGTCTGATCGTTGCCTATGCCCTCGGCGCAATGATCGCCATCGGCTATATCGCTGCTGGCAGGACGGGCCTCGAGTTCAAGGGCTCTTTTGCCCGTATCAACCTTGGCATGTTCCGCGATATCATGCGTGTGGGCGCGATCGCTTCGGTGAACACATTGCTCACAGTTCTGACAATTGTGATGATGGTCGGCATGGTCGGACAATACGGGGAAGCCGCGCTGGCAGGGTATGGCCTTGGCGCACGGCTGGAGTTCCTTTTGATCCCTGTTATTTTTGGCATCGGAGCGGCAATGACCGCTATGGTCGGCGCGAACATCGGCGCGGGCCAAAAGGATCGCGCGCTTCGAATTGCGTGGACGGGATCATTGGCTGGCGCGGCTATCGTGGGGTGTATCGGCTTGGTATTGTCCGTGTTCCCCGATCTCTGGCTTGGTATGTTTCTCAATGCGTCCGACACTGAGACGCTGGAGGTGGGGCGCGCATATTTCCGCTTCGTCGCACCCTTCTATTCCTTCTTTGGCCTTGGCCTCGCGCTCTACTTTGCTTCGCAGGGTGCTGCAAAAATGCTCTGGCCCCTCATTGGCAGCCTTTGTCGCATCGGTTTGGCGGTGGGTGGTGCGATGATACTCACGTCAATGACGTCTTTGGGTGTCAGCGGCGTTTTTGTGGCAATCGGTTTCGCAATGCTGGCCTACGGACTGGTGATCGGCTTTGCAATCCGGCGCACCCGATGGGCCTAGGAAGCTCGGGTGGAAAGCGGAGGGCGCGAACCAACAGAACGCCATCCCCAAGAAAGAAAACGGTGCCGAGGGCGGCGCCAAGTTCGTAAGCCTAAATTACACCCGTTCGATGATGATGGCGGGTGCCATGCCGCCAGCGGCGCACATAGTGACAAGTCCGCGCTTGAGGTCTCGTCGCTCCAACTCGTCGAGGAGTGTGCCGATCAGCATTGACCCGGTTGCCCCAATCGGGTGACCCAGCGCAATAGCACCGCCGTTCACATTCACCTTGTCGCGGTCAAGCCCGAGATCTCGAATGAATTTCTCTGCAACGACGGCAAAAGCCTCGTTAACTTCAAACAGATCAATGTCTTCCAACGTCAGACCGGCCTTCTTGAGAACCTTGAGCGCAGCGGGCACCGGCGCGTTCAGCATCAGTTCGGGACTGTCGCCAACATTGGCCATCGCTACAATGCGGGCACGCGGGGTCCAGCCATATGTCTTTACTGCCTCTCCAGAGGCGATGAGAACCGCCGCCGCCCCATCAACGACGCCCGAAGAGGTACCGGCGTGGTGGATGAACGAGATATCAAGGTCGGGAACGGCTTGGCGGATCAGGTCAAGCTGTGTCGTTCCGTCGGCGTCAATGGGGTTGTGGGCGACGGCCTCGAACGCGGGTTTCAAGCCCGCCAGACTGTCGAGTGTTGTCTGCGGGCGGGGGTATTCCTCGTGCTCCAGCGCAACGCTGCCGTCTGGTGCAAGAACCCGGATGAGAGATCCGTCGAAATGACCGTTGCGAATGGCGTGGTCCGCGCGGCGCTGGCTTTCGACGGCAAGCTCCTCCGTTGCGCGGCGGGAAATGCCTTCCATTGTCGCGATGGCATCGGCACAGATGCCTTGGCTGACTTGCGGGTGCAATTGGCGCAATGCCAGATTATCAGCGTCCATCAACTGCGTGCGTTTGGCGCGGGGATCACCATAGTTGAACGACATCATTTCGCATCCGCCTGCGATCACGATGTCTTCCATACCCGCCATGATCGTCGCGGCACCAAAGTTGACTGATGTCAGGCCTGATCCGCAAAACCGATCAAGCGTGACGCCCGAAGCCTTCACGTCATATCCTGCGGCCAGCGCGCTCATTCTGCCAAGATCGCTGCCTTGTTTCGCCTGCTGGTTGGAACAGCCCCAGATGATGTCATCGACTTTGTCTGTTTGCAGCTCATTGCGATCACGCAATGCCCCAAGAACCGTGGCGCCCAGATGTTGGGGGTGCAGATCGGCGAGGGCACCCTTGCCCAATTTGCCGATGCCGCGCGGGGTGCGGCAATGATCCACTATGAAGGCGTCGGCCATGTCGATTTCCTTGTTCTTTGTGACCGATCGGCGAACAGATCGATATTGGGGTGCATTGCGATTGCCGGTCAGTCGTTCCAGCAATCGGAAGGCATCCGTTTTTCAGCGTGCGGTTTTTGACAGGGGATCGCTAAACCCCAAAGTCGTGTCTTAATTTGGCATGGGCAGCATCCGGACGACCAGAACGAAACGCCGACACCGGGATGTCCGGTGTCGGCGCTTTCGTTAGTTCGCGACCGCCGAGTAGCTGAGCGTTTCGAAATCAGCCTGCATGATCGTCACGGGCGAATTTGAAAAGCGGCTCCCTTCGCCAAAGCTGACCGGCGCCATAACGCCGGTGACGACGGGCGGATTGGACTGCAGTTTGTCGATCGTGCAGGCCCAGGTCAGATCGTCAGCACAGGAGTTGATCGCCGTCAGCAGAACCTT
>JBARUV010000072.1:0-40961 GCA_049645905.1 Sulfitobacter sp. | reverse complement strand
CTGACCGTCGGGGGCGGCGTGCGGACCGCCGCAGACGTCCGGGCCTTGCTGCTGGCAGGCGCGGACAAGGTCAGCTTCAATTCTGCCGCTGTGGCCGACCCGGATGTCATCACCCGCGCCGCTGACCAGTTCGGCAGCCAATGTATCGTCTGCGCGATCGACGCCAAAACCGTGAGCCCCGGAAAGTGGGAGATATTTACCCACGGCGGGCGCAAATCCACGGGCATAGACGCCGTTGAATTTGCCAAATTGGTCACGGCCAAGGGTGCGGGTGAAATCCTGCTCACATCGATGGACCGCGACGGCACCAAGCAGGGCTTCAACCTCCCCCTCACCCGCGCCATATCCGACGCGGTCACAGTTCCGGTGATTGCATCGGGCGGCGTTGGCACGTTGGATCATCTGGTGGACGGCGTGATCAAGGGCGGAGCCAGCGCGGTACTGGCCGCTTCGATTTTTCACTTTGGCGAATTTACCGTCGCACAGGCCAAACAACACATGGCTGCGGCCGGCATCCCCGTGAGGCTGACATGACACTCGATGATCTTTACGCCACAATCCTTGCACGCAAAGGGGCAAACCCAGACAGCAGCTGGACCGCGCAACTACTGTCCAAAGGACCCGAAAAATGCGCCGAAAAGTTCGGTGACGAAGCGGTTGAGGCCATCATCGAAGCGGTCAAAGGCGACAGCAGAGCACTCACAAGCGAGGCCGCCGACGTGCTCTATCATCTGCTTGTTATGCTTGCGGCCCGCGATGTCCCTTTGTCGGATGTTCTGGACACATTGGCCGCGCGTCAGTCGCAATCCGGTATGAGCGAAAAAGCGTCACGTTAACTCTGCTTTTTGACCCAATTGGCAGGGAGTTTGGAGGTAGAGGCGCAGAAGTAGCCTGCCCGCCGGATTATAATTTGCTTGAGATGACACCGGTCGCAAACCCGCCCATGCGCAACTCGCCAAAGAGCCGCTGATATTCGATCTTTGGGCAGCGGTTCTGGATCACCGTCACACCTGCCGCCTCGGCTTGTGCCGCAGCTTCGGCATGTTGCACACCGATCTGCATCCAGATCGTCTGCAAACCGGGAAAAACGTCCAGTGCCTCCTCCACAATTTCCGGAACTGCCTCGGATTTTCGAAAGATATCAACCATATCGACGGCTTCTTTAATGTCACTCAACCCGTCGACGATCGGTTGTCCGAACAGCAACTGTCCGCTGTAGGCCGGATTTACCGGCACCACCGTATACCCCTTGAGGTTCAGATAGCGCGCCACAAAATAGCTGGGTCGCACCGGGTTGGTGGACACCCCCACCACAGCGATGCGTTTGGTGCGCGTCAGCACCTCTTTGAGCAGTTGATCCGAATACGTCATGTACACACCCTAGCCTCGCCTCGGAAAAGAAAAAAGCGCCCCGTGGCGATTGCCAGGGGCGCATAGGTACGGAACGAGGGACAGTAAGGTGGCAACGGCGTTCCGAGCCTGCTGCCATGATCAATAGATAGGCGTTCTAACCCAAATTCAAAGGGGTCGTCGCAGGATCGTGAAGTTAGGCTCGAGCCTCACGGATCGTTGCGATCTCCCCCACCACATCACGTCCGTTTGCGGGGTGCGGCGCCGGATGGGCCAGCTGTTTGAGGTCGGCAAGGGGTGCACCACGGCAACAAGGGAGTGCGGTTAAACTGCAGGCCTTCGTTATGCGTGCGCCTTGCTTGCATATAGGGCGATTGCAGCAGCATTTGAGACGTTGAGCGACCCGAAAGCGCCGCTTGCGTCAATGCGTACCAGTGTATCCACCGTTTCCTTGGTCTTTTCGCGCAGGCCGGGCCCTTCGGCCCCCATCACCAGCGCGACGGCGCGATCACGTTTGCCGTCCACCGCTTGCTCGACCGTCATCACCGCCTCCCCGTCCAGACCAAGCACGAGATAGCCCATGCCCTGAAGCGCACGGATTGCATCAGCGAGATTACGCACCCGCAGATAGGGCTGGCGTTCCAGCGCGCCACTGGCGGATTTAGCCAAGGCGCCGGTTTCGGGCGCAGAATGGTGGCGCGTGCCAATCACCGCTGAGGCACCCAGCACCTCGGCAGAACGCAGGATCGCGCCCACGTTATGCGGATCTGTCACCCGGTCCAGAAGGATCACGCGGGGTGCAGCATCACCGATACAGACGTCCTCAAGACGCCCCCAGTTGAGCGGCTTAACCTCCAGCACCGCCCCCTGATGCACCGAACCGGGGTCAAGCGGCGGCTTGAAGGTGCGCGGATCGACGATCTGCGGCTCGATCCCGCTTGCGGCCACTGCGTCTTCCAGTTTAGCGAGCGCATTGGGGGTGATCATCAGCGTCAGTTTTTCGCGCACGGGGTTTTCCAGCGCATCCCGCACGGCATGCAGCCCGAACAGCCACAGCGTCTCGCGCCCTTCGGCTTTCTTGTCCTGCTCCTTGGCAACGACCCATTTTGGTTTTTTCATGTCCGGCCCCGGTATTGATATCAGGCTGGTCTAGCGATTGTGGCGCGGCAAGCCAACCCGCGTCTTGTCCGGGGGCACCTGTGATCCCTCTAGGATTGTCTAGGTGCAGTGTTTTGGACCGCCAGCAAACCGGGTCTGGCGCAGTGAATTGCACCCGCAAAACCCGTGCAGTTAGAACGTAAGCACTTCAATCGACCTATCTTATACCTTCACAATAACGAAAAATCGACACGATGGTGCTGGTCACAAAGATGCAAGTTCATTTGACCCGCTTTTGAGGTTGACGCACCTATGCGCCGCAGGTAATCAGCCCGACAGTGGGCGACAGGCCGCAAGGTGTGGCAGGGGACTGTAACTCCCTCGCGGAGACGCACGCCTGGTTCGATTCCAGGGTCGCCCACCACTCCCCAAATTCCGTAGTTACAGGCAGCGTGGGGATCTTGTCGCTGTGCGAATGTTCCCAATCATCAGGTGGCCCACAGCGGCAAAAATGCTTTGGCCTCAATCGGCTCCCGCACACCATCCGGCTACAACGTGTCGCGCGGTGTTTTTCCGGCAAAGAATGCGTCAAGATTGTCCAGTGCACGAAATCCCATGGCGTCACGGGTCTGGCGCGTTGCACTGCCGATATGAGGCAGCATGAAAATGTTCTCGTATCGCGCAAAGGCGGGGTTACCGCCAGGTTCGACCTTGAAACAATCAAGGCCTGCTGCGGCGATCTGACCTGTATCAAGGGCCGTCATCAGGGCGTCTTCGTCCACCAGCGCGCCCCGCGCGGTATTAACGATCACCGCGCCAGCGGGCATCAGTGCGAAGCGTTCATCATTCATCAGGTTCGTAGTCTCTGGCGTGGCAGGGCAATGCAGCGACAGAAAGTCGGCAACGCCCAACAGGCTTTCGACGCTGTTGTGATAGGTTGCGCCCTGTGCCTGATCTTCCGGCAACTCCGTCCGGTTGAAGTAATGGATATCCATCGCAAAGCCGCGCGCTTTTTCAGCCATTGCGCGCCCGACGCGGCCCATCCCGATAATGCCCAGACGTGCGCCGGTGACTTGTTTGCCTACCATGAATGCCGGTGACCAGCTGTCCCATGCTCCGCTGCGCACAACCCGGTCACCTGCAACAGCATGCCGCGCCGCGCCAAGCATCAGCAGCATCGCCAGTTCTGCCGTCGCATCCGACAGGACATCGGGTGTGTTGGTGACAGTGATACCACGCGCTTTGAGAGCTGGAAGATCGCAGTGATCTACGCCCACGGAATGATTGGCGATGATCTTGAGCCGGGGATCAAGCTGGGCTGCAACATCGGCGTTGAAATGTTCGGAGTGGCAGGGAATGATCGCATCAAATTCGGCACTGGCGGCGATGATCTGATCTGCGGAACCCGGTGTGTCGTCGTGGTTGATTACCACGTCGTAATCCCGCGCCGCCCGCTCCAGCGTTGCATCCGATAGGCGGCGGGTTATCCATAAACGCGGTTTGGTCATTTCTTGCGCACGCATTCATCCCAGAAATCATAAAGTGCCGCAGCGCAGACCACGATGGCGATGATCATGAACGGCAGCCCGCCTGTGAATCCGGCAAAGCCTGTGGAAATACTTCGAGACAGGCCGACAATAAAGATCAAGAACAGCGCGGTCCCGATCAGGCCCATAACGAGTTTCACAGTATATGACATAGGGTGTCCTTTCTTATGCCGCTGCTGCAGCGAGATGATTTTGCAGCCAACGCGCCGTGCGCAACAGCCGGTCGTCCTTTTCAACGGGGCCGATCAATTGCACCCCGATGGGCAGGCCGGTGTCCCCTACCAACAGCGGCAGGCTCACGCAGGGCAGCCCTGCCAGTGTCCAGAGTGTGCAGAATATCGGATCACCGGTCCCATTCCCAAATACGGGCGCCTCACCCACTGCTGATGGGGCGATGATCGCGTCAAATTCGGTAAAGAAGTCTGCAAAAAATTCCTGCGCGGAGTTTTTGACCGCCAAGGCATCGTCATACTGTGCCCGCGATATTTTACGGCCCCGCGTGATGACCGGTTTCAGAGTGTCACTCAAGTCATCCCAGTTGGCATCAAATACCGCAGCCTGATGCTGGCAGATTTCGTATTCGTGGATGCTTGCCTGCACAGCCACCAGATCCGACAGCGTATCTGCAGCGGTCATGCGCGTAATCTGCGCGCCAAGGGTGTCCAACACCTGATCCAGACCTGAACGGGCATCCTCGGCCAAACGGCCATAGAACGGCAGGTCGAGCCAAGCAAGATCAGGGGTGACCGGAGCATCGGCATCCGCACCGGAAAGCATACAGGGACGCGCACGCGCAAAACTTTCTGCGTCGCGCTGGTCATAACTGCCGATCACATCCGTCAACAGGGCCACATCCGCGAGTGTCCGGCCGAAACAGCCGATCTGGTCGAGCGAAACGGACGTCTGCAAAAGCCCTTCGCGGCTGATGACACCGCGCGTGGGTTTGAACCCGAAGGTGCCGCAAAAGGACGCGGGCCTGATCACCGAACCGTTGGTCTGGGTGCCAATCGCAAGCGGTATTTGCTGTGCAGCGACCGCTGCCGCCGACCCGCTGGACGACCCACCCGGCGTATGGTCGGGATTGTGCGGATTGCG
Source organism: Sulfitobacter sp. (assembly GCA_049645905.1). GTDB lineage: Bacteria > Pseudomonadota > Alphaproteobacteria > Rhodobacterales > Rhodobacteraceae > Sulfitobacter. Next base: position 35,871 of record JBARUV010000072.1, on the reverse strand, counting down.
CGTTTCATTGGCATGCACAAAGGCCAGCTCTGTAGTGACGGTCTTGCCCATGATCACCGCCCCGGCCTCGCGCAGATGCTCGACAATGCGGGCATCTGCGCCGCTTTGACGGCCCGCGAAAATCTTTGTTCCCCGCTGGGTGGGCATATCGCAGGTATCAATAATGTCCTTGAGCCCCACTGGCACACCGTTCAGCGGCCCTGTCGCCATTCCCGCTTTGCGCAGCCGGTCACATTCAGCAGCTTGTGCAAGGGCCGCATCGCCGTCCAGATAGGCCCAAGCCTTGATAACCTTGTCCGTCTCTTCGATACGGGCAAGGCAGGATTTCACCAATTCAACAGAAGACAACCGGCCCGAAGCGATCGCAAAGGCCGCTTCGGTCGCTGTTAAAGTATAGGCTGCGGGTTTCATGGCACGTACACACCAAAGAGGTAATCAGGGAACCACAGCGCGATACCGGGGAAGATGTACATCAGCACCATCGTCAGGATCACGATGCCCAGATAGGGCATGATCCCTTTGAAAATCTCGATCAGTTCGATCTGCTTCTTCAAAACGCCCTTCAGGTAATAGGCCGACATCGCCATCGGCGGGGTCAAAAAGGAGGTTTGCAGGTTCAGCGCAACCAGCATCGCGAAGAAATAGGGGTTCACACCGAACGGTTCCAGCAGGGGCAGGAAGATTGGCACAAAGATGATGAGGATTTCCGACCATTCCAGCGGCCAGCCCAGAACAAAGATAATGAGCTGCGCCATGATCAGGAACTGGATCGTCGTAAGATCCATTCCGATGACCCAATCGCTGATCAGATCATGGCCGCCAAGATACGAAAACACGGAGGCAAAGGTCCACGAGCCGACAAACAGCCAACATACCATCGCAGTGGCTTTGGCCGTCAGGAACACGCTCTCCTTCAGCTTTTGCCAAGTCATCGACCGATAAAGCACGGCCAGGACCATCCCCCCCAACGCGCCCATTGCCGCCGCTTCGGCAGGGGTTGCCAGCCCCCCAAGGATTGAACCCAGCACCAAGGCGATCAGGACGGTCAGAGGCACGAAAGACACCAGCAAATCCCAATAGATTTTCGACGGCGGTGGCACGTCTTCCAGATTGGGTTTGGGGGCCAGCTTGGGGTTGATCCAGACACGGACAATTACGTAAACGATATATAACCCAGCCAGCAGCAAACCGGGGAACACAGCCGCCGCATACAAGCGCAGCGGGGACAGGTTACCAATGGCTGCATAGACGATCAGCATAATCGACGGCGGGATCAGAATACCCAGGGTGCCGCCCGCACAAATAACACCGGACGCGAAGGATTTATTGTAATTGGCGTTGGCCATTGCGGGATAGGCCAACAGGCCCATCAACGTGACCACGGCGCCCACAATACCCGAAGCGGTGGAGAACACAGCACAGGTCAGCAATGCGGCGATTGCCAGCGATCCGGGCAGGTTTCGCGCCGCCATATAAAGCGAAAAGAACAGCCGGTCGACGATATTGGCCCGCTCCACCACATAGCCCATGAACAGAAACAGCGGGATCGCGACCAGCGTGTCATTCTCCATCACCGAATAGGTGTTCTGGTTCAGCAGGTAGAATATGTTGTTGTTGAAGATATCAGAGAAGGTTTCGATGCCTCCCTGAAAATAGGCATAATAGCCGAACCCGACGCCCATGGCGATCAGGGTAAAGGCAATCGGAAAGCCCAGTAAGACCAGCACGATAAACGAGCAGAGCATCAGAATGGCGACTTCGGGGTTCGACATTTTTTCTATCTTTCAGAAGGGGCCAGAGGCTCAGTTGGACTTGCGGTCGATGTGGTCTTGACCGGGCAGCGGCACGGGGATTGCAGCGTCGTCCATGTGCATCAGCATGTCTTCGGTCTCGTGCACATCATCAAGGCGCTCCAGCCAGCGCCCCGTACGCATTGCCATCCAGCAGCGGAGCAGTTCGGCAAAGCCTTGCAGCAGCAGCAAAGCACCCGCCAGCGGGATCAGTGTCTTGAAGAAATAGATCTGGATGCGCGCGGGGCTGTTCCAGCTGACCTCTTTGTAGCGCCAGCTGTCCGAAGCGATTTCCCAGCCATACCAGAACAACGCCAACACACCGGGAAAGAAAAAGATCAGGTACAGCGTGAAATCTATGCGGGCCTGCCAGCGGACGGGAAACAGGCGATAGATGACATCGCCGCGCACATGGCTGTCTTGTGCCAGCGCGTAAGGTCCGGCCATCAGGAACAACGCGCCATACATCTGCACCATCATGTCGAAGGCCCAGACCGTCGGTGAGTTCAGCACATAGCGCACGAACACTTCATAGCTGACCGACAACGTCAAAATCAGGATACACCATCCAAAGGCGCGGCCCACCCAAAGGCTCAGCCCTTCGATCCCATGTACGAATTTCACCACGACTGCTCTCCCCCGATGCGGCATAAGTCCGGAGGCCTTCTATGGGCCCCCGGACGGTTTTCAGATGATCAGTTCACCCGAAATAATGGTTGTATGCCAGCTTGTAGTCGGGCTGATTCAAGTTCAGGTAGCCCATGACGTTCTTGGCATAGGCCTTCTGGCTTTCGATAACTCTGGCAAAGAATTCATCCTCGCCAGAGATACGATCAACGACCACATCCCAAGCATCCAGTTGGGCCGCCATAACACTGTCAGGTGTCCGCCATACATTCACACCCTGCTCGTCGCGCAGCGTGTTCAGGTCATCGGCATAACGCTTGGTGTTATTCCAGTAGAAGTTGGAGTTTTCAGCTTCGGATGCATATTTCAGGATCGCCTGAAGCTCTGCTGGCAGTGACTCATACTTCCTCTTGTTGAACGTCACCTCAAAGAATTCCTGGCTCTGGTGGAACGAAGCCAGCATGTAATCCTTGGAGACGTCCTGCATACCAAAGTCACGGTCTGAGGTCGGATTGTTGAACTCGGCCGCATCAATCAGGCCGGACTTCATCGCGGGCTGAATTTCGCCGCCGGGAAGCTGAACAACAGACATCCCCATCTCCAGCAGAACGTCCGCCGCCAGACCAACAGTCCGGTACTTGAGGCCATTCATCTGTGCGACATCAGTGATCTGCTCTTTGAACCAACCAAGGGGTTGGGCAGGCATCGGCGAGTTGAAGAACGAGACGACGTTCAGACCCAACGACCCCATCAGTTCGTCAAACAGTTCCTGACCGCCCCCATAGTTGACCCAGCCCAGCACTTCCTGAGAGGACCAGCCAAAGCATGGTCCGGTGCCAAACAGCGACGCCGTCTTTGATTTGGAATACCAGTACGCGGGCACATAATGGGCCGCATCCAATACGCCACGGTGGACCGCGTCTTGCATCTGGCTGGTTTTGACCACGGAATCGACGGCCAAAAGGTCAATCTTCAGCGCGTCGCCTGCCATTGCGTGTACACGGTCCACATAGGACTGCGCATTCTCCAGAAAAATGCCGCCCCCCCAGGCCGCCTGCATTTTCAGTGTTGTTGTGTGACCTTCCGCAAGTGCGGGTGCTGCGAGCGTAGCCGCTCCTGCGACAGCGCTGCCGCGCAGAAAATTTCTGCGGTTCAAAGTATCTTTCATGTTTCCTCCCAAAAGGTTCGGCATTGTTTGCCTATGTTGGACGAGGGGCTGAGCCCCATCGCCTGTCGGAATTTCAGGAAGAGTCTGACCAATAGCCACACCGCGCACCGAATCGGTAGCAGGTTCCCCTCCCCAGAAGACCGCGTGTAGTTTGCAGCCATAAACTGGATCGAACAAGTCGATGTAATCGATACATGAAATCGATTTTTTCGATCAGGGGCTTTCCTTTGCCACGTCCGCGCAGACCTGAACCAGCAGATCGCGCAACCACAGGTGCATTTTCGAGCGATGCGTGCGTGCTGTCCAATACATAGATACCTGAAAGGGTGCCGGAAACGGGCAGTCCCGAATGGCCATCGTGTCCGCGGCCTTTTTTGCGACCCTCGCTGGCACCGCGGCAATCATGTCGGTCCCTTCGAGCAGCTCGGACAGGTTTTCGGGGCTCGCGATGCTCAGCACCCTGTTCACGTCCAGTCCTTTGCGTCGCATGCTCGCACTATGTTCCGACCGCCAGATTTCTGCATAAGAAACATAGGCGTGGTTTGCGGCACGAAACATCTCTTCGGTAAAAACATCTGTCGCCAGCGGGTTATTCCTGTCGATCAGGCAGACGTAGCGGTCTTTGATCAATTGCTTGGCGTAAACGCCGTTAAGGTTCAGTTTCGCCGGGGACAACAGCACATCGGTCTCTCCCCTCAACAATTGCTCGCCGCCTTTGTTCTGTGCGGGAATCATCATGATGTGCACGCCCGGTGCCACGTTCCTCACCGCGCGGATCAGTTTAGGCAAAATGACGATGCGCTCGTAATAGTTGCTTGAAATGCGCAGCGTCAGTTTTGCCGTCGAAGGGTCAAACTCCTGTGATCTGACGATGGCATTGAACTGCTCAAGGATCAGACGCGCCTCGACAACCAAATCATCGCAACGGGGCGTCGAAACCGTCCGTCCGCCCTGCCGCACAAAAAGCGGGTCATCGAACGCCTTGCGCAATCGGTCCACCGTGTAACTGACCGTTGATTGACTGGTGCGCAGTTCATCTGCAGCGGCAGAAAACGATTTCTTCGCATGCACGAGGCACAGGGTGGACAGGGTCGCAAAGTCAAGCAAAAGGGGGTCAACGGCTCTCATTTTGCCAGTCTATCCGTAACTGCAACAAAGTCAGCAGGGTTATTGGCGCCATGCGTCCGGCGCCGTGAGCGTTCGCCATTCGAACCTGCCGGGCTTGAGCTCAGGCATTGGATTAAAAAATACCCTCAAGTGACTGAAATTAGTTATAAACATAGAATATCATGGGATCAAAACACGACCGCGCTCGAAGTGTGCCACGTCCATGCCAAGATCATCATATACGATCTGGATATCGATTGTCTGGACCGCGCCCAGACGTAGCGACAGATAGGGCTGCCCGTCTTCTTCCAGCACGGCATTTGGCGTGCTGTATTCCTCGTGACATGGGGGCAAGGGCCAGTTCTGCATCGCCTCGCCATTCACCGAAATCGCCATCGCCTTGAGCCCGCAACGCCAGCCCCAGATGTGGGTGACATAGAGCAGATCCTTGCCGTCATATTCGCGCACGGCAACCCACTTCCCTCTGGTGGCGTCCATAATCGGCCTGATCTCTGCGGCAGTCGTGAACTTGCCTGTGGGTTCCTGCGGTTCTGCGGCCAGTCCGGCGGGCACCACTGCCATGTTAAAGCGTGAGGTGTCCGGTGTGACCTGCGGTTCCGGAGCCGAAACCGCGGGTGTCACCGCCTCAGATGTGCCGTCCAGAAGCCCTGCGCCTGTCGACGCTGGTTCTGAGGCGGCGCTGCCCAAAGGTGAACCCTCCGCAATGACCGATCCCGTGCCGATCGTGACGCCCTCGCCGATGCTGACTGTCGGCGTACCGGGTTCCGTCACTGTGTCGGTTTGCGGCGCGGCGATGATCTCTGGTGGTTTTGGGGCCGCGAGCACGGCTGCCCGATCCTTTCCAGCGTGCGTATCAGCCGTGTTTATACCCGCCGCAAGCATTGCAAAGAAGAAATCAATCATTGCTCAAAACCTTTCTGTCGTCACCCGGCAGGCACATAAATTGCTGCCTTTTGCCAAAAATCATTTGCCTCTATGCTTGCTGAAAAATCATGGGCACAAAATCGAGTATGGCACGCAAAGCGGCACCCGCGCAAACCTTCAACGTTGTCATTGTCGCCCAGCAGGGCAGGCTCGCGTTCGAGGCTTTGCTCTTTGCCGCGTCACTGCGCCACTGCGACCCGGATTTCGCCGGGCGTTTGCTTGTTGCCGAACCACAAGCCGGCCCGCTCTGGCCCAAAAACCCCACGCTCCAGAATGACGACATACGCACCGCACTGCTAAATCTCGGCGCCGAGTTTATTCCGTTCGAGAGCAAACATTTCGGCGCAGCCTATCCCTATGGCAACAAGATCGAGATGCTGAGTGCGCTACCGCAGGGCGAACCCTTTGTGTTCTTTGACACCGACACGCTGATCACCGGACCATTGAGTGCCGTGCCGTTTGACTTTGAGCGGCCAAGTGCCTCGCTGCGCCGTGAAGGGACATGGCCAGAACCGCAACTCTACGGGCCTGGCTACGCGGGGCTGTGGAAATCGCTCTACGACATGTTTGACCTCGATTTCGAAAGCTCGCTCGATCTGAGCCAACCGGACGAATACTGGCGGCGCTATCTCTATTTCAATGCGGGGTTCTTTTACTACAGATGCCCCCATGAGTTCGGGGCGCGGTTTCTTGAATACGCTCTGGCGATCCGCACCAATCCGCCGGTCGAGCTTTGCGCGCAAACCTTCGATCCGTGGCTGGATCAGATCGCCCTGCCCCTTGTGATCCACGCTTTGGGCGGTGGGCGCGATACCCTGCCGCACGGCATGCTCGATGGCGATGTCTCGTGCCACTACCGCCTGCTGCCGCTGCTCTATGCCCGCGAAAGCGATCATGTAATCGACGTGCTGGAAACTGTTGCCGCCCCCAACAAGCTCAAGAAAGTTCTCAAAGGGTCAGAAGCAATCAAGCGCATGGTGTTTCAGGGTCGCGGCAAAAAGGTGCGCGCCCTTTTTGATCAGGAGAACCTGCCCCGCAAGGAACAGATGATCCGCAACCAGATCAAGAAAAACGGGTTCTGGATGCGCTAGAACGCATTTCCTTGTGCAGTACAGGGTGATCTCTTATCCATTACGCAAAATCCAACAAGGAGTGATCCCATGACCGACGGTCCGACATACGGCTTTGACACACTGCAAATTCACGCAGGCGCCCGCCCCGACCCCGCCACCGGCGCGCGTCAGACACCGATCTACCAGACAACGGCCTATGTGTTCCGCGATGCCGATCACGCTGCCGCACTCTTCAACCTTCAGGAAGTGGGCTTCATCTATTCCCGGCTGACCAACCCGACGGTCGCGGTCTTGCAGGAACGCATCGCGACACTAGAAGGCGGCGTTGGCGCTGTCTGCTGTTCGTCTGGCCATGCGGCCCAGATTATGGCGCTGTTCCCGCTGATGGGACCGGGCAAGAACATCATTGCCTCAACGCGGCTTTATGGCGGGACGGTCACGCAATTCAGCCATACGATCAAACGCTTTGGCTGGGAGTGCAAGTTCGTCGATTTTGACGATGTGGATGCGGTCAAGGCGGCGGTTGACGATAACACCCGCGCCATCTTTGGCGAGGCGATCGCAAATCCCGGCGGCTACATCATGGACGTCCGCGCAATCGCCGACGTCGCCGACGATGCCGGTATTCCGCTGATCATCGACAACACGTCGGCGACGCCGTACTTGTGCCGCCCCATTGAGCTCGGCGCGACACTGGTGGTACATTCCACCACCAAATACCTTACCGGCAACGGCACCGTCATGGGCGGGTGCGTTGTGGACAGCGGGACGTTCGACTGGTCTGCAAATGACAAGTTTCCCTCGCTCAGCCAACCCGAGCCTGCCTACCACGGTCTCAAATTCCACGAGACCTTCGGCAACCTCGCCTTTACGTTCCACGGCATCGCCATAGGTCTTCGCGATCTGGGCATGACCTTGAATCCACAGGCAGCACATTACACGCTGATGGGCACTGAAACCCTGTCCCTGCGGATGGAACGGCACGTTGAGAACGCCGTTAAAGTCGCGGAATGGCTCGAAAAAGACCCCCGCGTGGACTATGTGACCTACGCTGGCCTGAAATCATCGCCCTACTTCAAGCGGGTCAAGGATGTCTGCCCCAAAGGCGCGGGCGCGCTGTTCACCGTGGCGCTGAAAGGCGGCTATGACTCCTGCATAAAACTGGTCAATGCGCTGGAGATTTTCAGTCACGTGGCCAATCTGGGTGACACCCGGTCGCTGGTGATCCACTCTGCCTCGACAACACACCGTCAATTGTCGGCTGAGCAGCAAGAAGCCGCCGGTGCTGGCCCCTCTGTTGTCCGGATTTCTATCGGTACAGAAGATGCCGATGATCTGATCGCCGATCTGGATCAGGCCCTGAGCAAGGCCTCAAGCTAATCCCATGCCCCCCTGCCGATTGGGTCAAGGGGGCATCATTGCCAGTCCACTTTCGTTCAACTGAAGTCCGGCAGGCTACTGTCCCGCTGGCGCGATTGAGAATACCATCGTAACCTGCGCAACCACGTCCACCTCACCACCCGCAATTGCCTCGCTCATCAACGCGCGCGATTGTGCAAAATCCATTGCTGCGGGCCCGCCGTAGCTGCTGTTTTCGGTCATCCGCTGAATGCCGCCCAAAGCGAGATCTGCGGCTTGCGCCAATTGCCCCGCACGCAGCACTGCATCCTGCACGGCGCGCGTTCGCGCCAAGGCCAGTGCGGCAGAAGTGTCCTGAAGGCCGAACTGCAAGCCATTGAAATCATTTGCACCGATCTCGATCACTGCATCCATCATCGGGCCGAGCGCGGCGAGGTCGCGCACCCGCACTGTCACTGTATTGCCTGCACGATATCCGGTGATGCGCGGCGGCGCATCAGAAGATGACGCGCGGTCGTTGTGCACAGGTTGCAGATAGAACCCCGATGTCTGGCGATCCTCGGCGGCCACACCCAAGGCGTCCAGTTCTTTCAGGATCGACGCGACAGAGGCATTGACCTGCGCCATAACCGCACCCGCCGTGGCCGCATTTTCCGTAACCCCGAGTGTGATGGTGGCCATATCGGGGGGCATTGAAACGCGGCCTTCGCCCGTCACACTGATGCCCTGCTCAACGGCTTGGGCACTGGCAAAACCTGCACAAAAAACCCAGATCAAAACCGACAACTTTAACGCTTTCATGCCCGTACTCCCTGACAAATTAGAATTGACCCCCATTTTGCGCTTTGGCATGCTGGTGCACAAGCCACTGGCGTCGGCATAGACCTGCCATCGCCCCTTTTCATGCGCCCCCATGCACGTTATCTTTGTGTCGATCGCCCGATGCTATTCACAATGCCCCAGCGTGGTAACAGTTCACGATGAAGCCGAATTTTGCACTCTCCCTGTCCTTTGAAGGTATCCGCCTGCTGCACAGTGCCGCCGGTGGCTGGCGTCTTGTCGGCGAGGTGGGTCTGGATTCGGAAGATATTGCTGGTGAGTTGGCCATGTTGCGGCGCACGGCGACCGCCCTTGATCCCAGCGGGCTGCGCACCAAACTGTTGTTGCCCAACGGACAGATCAAATACCTGACCATTGATACCGACGGGATGGACAATGCGGCGCGGATGGACGCAGCGCGCGCCGCTCTGGACGGTGCCACACCCTATGCGGTGGCCGATCTGGCCTTTGATATTTCCGCCGACGGTGCGCAAACCCATGTCGCCGCTGTTGCCAAGGAAACGCTGATCGAAGCGGAAGGTTTTGCTGCCGAGCATCGGTTTAACCCTATCTGTTTTGTGGCCACTCCGGAAAATAACCCCTATCTGGGAGAGCCGTTTTTTGGCCCCTCGCTGGCGGCCAAAGCGGCACTGAAACCCGGTGAAGAAGTTGTGAGCGATGGCATCGCCGTGGTGGTGATTGGCGATATCCATGCGCAGGACGCTCACGCCGGGGACGAACATGTTGATGCGGCAGAAAACGTCGAACATGACGAAAGCCCGCTTGAAGATCACGAGCCCGAAAAACTGCCCGACCTGACCCCGGATGATGCGTTTGCAGTTTCCGAAATCTTGGATGAGGAGGTTGTGGCTCAAGACGAGGCGTTGACAGATGACCTGCCGCGCCACGATGCCGACAAACAAGAGCCGCTCGACCCCGCCCTGCCCGCCTTTGACAGCCGGTTTGGCAACGATGATCCAGGCAAACAGGCCGAGGCTGGATCAAAAGACACACATCTTGATGCTGATCCTGATGCGGTATTTTCGCACAAACCGCCAGAGGAACCGGAGACCACCGATGCCCCCCCTGCGAAAGCGACGGGAGCACCAACGATAGGGCCTGCACGAACCTCAGCACCGGCGTTCAAAGCCCCGCCGCCGGTCGCTGTTCCCCCGCGCCCCTCCTCAGGATTTTCAAGCCGCCGGGATACCGAACTCGCCTCCAAACCGCAGCGCCGCGAGCCGTTGGTCAGCGCCCCTGATCTGCCGCGTGATCCGCTGGTCGCAGCCACGCAGGCAGCGGCCGTGTCTGCCGGGCCAACTGCACCGGCGATTGCACCACCCGCACAAAAAGTCGCAGCCACGCAGCCCGCCGCGCCAGTAGCGGCGGCCAGCGCAGCCGCCGCCGCCACAGGCCGCTTCCTGAGCCGTCGGCGTGCCAAGAGTGTCACCCTTGCCACTTTGACACCCGCCATGGCCACTGCCGGTCCACCCTCGCCAAAAAGCGAAATGGAACGGATGACCATTTTTGGCGCACGTCGTGCAGATGTGGGCGGCAAACCACGCTTCCTGGGGCTGTTGTTGACCGCAGCCCTGCTGGTGCTGCTTGCAGGCGTGGCAGCATGGGCATCGGTTTTCCTCGATGACGGGCTGAATCTGTCACGGTTTTTCGGGGACCGCGCGCCGCGCGAAACCGTCACAGCACCTGCCATCGATGAACCGGTGGTCGAACCTGTCGTTACCGCCTCTCTCGAGCCACAACTGACTGAAGAGGACACAGCCGTTCTGGATGCCCTGCGCGATCCGGCCGTGATGCCACCGCCCCGCGAATTGACCGAGCAGGAGCTTCAGTCGGTTTATGCGAGCACAGGCATCTGGCCACGCGCACCCGAAGTGCCACCAGAACCGGCAGGGCTGATCAATCTCGAAGATCTGTATCTGACGAGCATTGATCCGGTCAGCACTGCCAACGATGCCGTTGCCCTGCCGACACTCGCCAGCTTTGCCACCGATCTGCCGCTTGACGCGTTGCCCTCACCCGCAGCCGCAGGCACCGCATTTGCGATGGATAGCCGCGGCTTGGTCGTGCCGACCGCGGCTGGCGCGCTCAGCCCCGATGGGATCACTGTAATATTGGGGCGCCCGCCGGTGGTGCCTCCGCTCACTCCAACGCGTTTCCAGCCTTTGCCGGAAGATATTGGCGTGAACCCGGCCCTTGCCGCGTTCCGCCCCAAGAACCGGCCCGGTGATTTGGCCGAAACCAACGAACGCGCGACACTTGACGGTCTGACACGCAGCGAATTGTCCACGTTCCGCCCGAACCTGCGCCCAAAGTCCGCGCAAGAGGAGGCCGAGGACAGCCAAGTCAAACCTGTTGAGACAGACGAGGCCGTGCAAGTGGCGCTTGCCGCGCCTGTTCCCGCTTCGCCGTTTGTAGATGCGACGCGTTTCGCCACCGAGGCATCCGCGCGGCCCGATACACGCCCGCGTAATTTCGCCCGCATTGTCCGTCGTGCCCAAAACACACCGCAGCCGAAAGCAGAAGAAACGCGTGTCGCCAGCGCCGCAACAGTGGCCCCGCGCGCTGTAACGCCCAAAATACCGTCAAAAACATCGATTGCGCGGCAGGCCACAGTCAAAAACGCGATCAACCTGCGAAAGGTCAACCTGATCGGGGTCTACGGCAAACCGTCAAACCGGCGCGCCTTGGTCCGGCTCTCCAACGGGCGCTACCAGAAAGTGACAGTGGGTGACCGGATTGACGGCGGGCGCGTTTCGGCTATCGGTGACAACGAACTCCGGTATTCAAAGGGCGGGCGTAACGTCATCCTGAAAATGCCGCGCGGCTAGTAAGCCTGTTTTACGCCCGCACACCTCAACTTTCCGCTAATTCGCCACTGTCGATCTGCTCTTGCTCAATGCTCTCGAACAGCGCCTTGAAGTTGCCTTCACCAAACCCGTCATCCCCCTTGCGTTCGATAAACTCAAAGAAGATCGGGCCAATCACCGTCTTGGAAAATATCTGCAGCAGGATCCGCGTTTCTCCGCCGTCCACTACGCCCTCACCGTCAATCAGGATGCCGTTTTTCATCATCCTTTCAATTGGTTCCGCGTGATCTTTAACGCGATCTCCGCTCATCTTATAATAGGTCTCGGGCGGGCCGGGCATGAACTTGAGCCCGTTTTCCGCAATCGCATCCGTCGCGTCATAGATATTGCGCGCGCCCACCGCGATGTGCTGAATGCCTTCGCCCTTATACTTCTTGAGATAGGCAACGATCTGGCCTTTCTCGTCGCGGTCTTCGTTGATCGGGATGCGGATGCGCCCGCAAGGTGAGGTCAGCGCGCGCGATGTCAGTCCTGTAAACTTACCCTGAATGTCAAAGAAACGGATTTCCTTGAAGTTGAACAGATCACCATAGAACTTGAACCAAACGTCCATGTTGCCCTTGAACACGTTGTGCGTGAGGTGATCGAGATAGTAAAATCCTACGCCCTCGGGCTTGGACTGCGCGATCCAGTCGTATTCCCAATTATAGGGCGACGTGTCGTAATACTGTTCCACGAAGTAGATTAACGACCCGCCGATCCCCTTGATCGCAGGCACGTCCAGCACCTTGCCGCCGCCTGTGTATTCCTCGGCACCATGCGCAAGCGCATGCTTCAACGCTTGTTGTGCATCCACAACGCGCCAGCCCATGGAAGGCGCGCAGGGGCCGTGATCCGCAACAAAACCGGCGGCGAAGCTGGAAGGATCAGCGTTCAGCACATAGGTGATATCGCCCTGCTGCCACAATTCGATCTTTTGGGTCTTGTGGTTCGCCACATGGGAATACCCCATCTTGCGAAACACGACGCGCAGCTCTTCCGGATTAGGGCTGGCAAATTCGACAAATTCAAAGCCGTCGGTTCCGGCAGGGTTATCAGCGGTGATCTTTGATTTAGGGGCGTCATGCGGAAAAGGACCCATGGGATGTCTCCTGTCGGGAAGTAAGGGAATGTTGATGAAGATGATACCGGCTCTGGCGTACATTTCCTGCGCAAATTTCACTTCGTCTCTGGTCAATTTCGCACGAACGCCGCATAATTCATTCAAATCATGCGGAGATGGCGCATCATGTTGGACGAGATAGACAACCGCCTTTTGGCTGCAATGCAACGCAACGCCCACCTGACGGCGCAGGAACTTGGCGAAGTTCTGCATCTGTCACCCTCCCAAGCGGGTCGTCGCAGGCAGCGGCTTGAGGCCGAGGGCTTTATCGACGGCTATATCGCCCGTCTCAATCCGGTAAAGCTCGGGCTGAACGTTCAGGGTTTTGTGCAGGTGCATCTGGGCACCCATAGCCCCGAGCATTCCGCCAGCTTTGCGCGCCTTCTTGCCAGTCGCGCCGAGATAGTCAGCGCCTGGACCATGACGGGGGATGCAGACTATCTTTTAAGAGTCTATTGTGAAGATCTACCCAGCCTCAATCGTCTGATCCACGAGGTGCTGCTGCCCCACACTGCAGTGGCCCGCGTACACAGTCAGATTGTGATGGACCAACTGAAAAGAGACGCGCCGCTGCCCACCTGACCACCTGACCACCTGACCACCTGACCACCTGACCACCTGAGAGGACGTTGAATGGAAGGCTTTCTGTTTCAAGCCACAATCTATCTTGCTACTGCCGTGATCGCCGTGCCTATTGCCGCCCGGCTTGGGTTGGGTTCGGTGCTGGGCTATCTGGCTGCCGGCATCATTATCGGGCCCGTCACCGGGTTGGTCGGATCAGAAACCAAGGATTTGCAGCATTTCGCCGAATTCGGTGTCGTGATGATGCTGTTCCTCATCGGCCTTGAACTTGAGCCCCGCACCTTGTGGGATATGCGCCATAAATTACTGGGACTCGGCGGATTGCAGGTCGTACTCTCAACCGCTGCCCTGATGGCAATCGCGATGGCATATGGCGTGCCGTGGGGGGCTGCGATGGCGATTGGTCTGGCGCTGTCACTGTCCTCGACCGCGATTGTTCTACAGACCCTTTCCGAGAAAGGGCTGATGCAGACGGCAGGCGGGCGATCTGTCTTTTCGGTGCTCCTGACGCAGGATATCGCAGTCATTCCGATCCTTGCTTTCCTGCCCCTTTTGGCAGTAACGCTCCCGATCGGGATGTTGCCCGACGGGTCGATCTCGCTTGATCCTTCCTTGGTGGAAGACGCCCATGCCAAGGCAGAAGTTGGCGGTCACGGGTCAGAAGCGGCCCACGCCGCGATCTCTCTGGTCCAGAACCTGCCCGCATGGGGCATCACATTGGCCACCATCGGTGTCATTGCGTCGATCATCATTGTCGGCGTGTTTTTCACGCGCCCGGTTTTTCGCTTTATCCACTCCGCCAACCTGCGCGAGATGTACACCGCGCTGGCGCTGCTGATCGTCGTCGGCATTTCCTTCCTGATGACCGTGGTCGGATTGTCCCCTGCCTTGGGCGCGTTTCTGGCCGGCGTGGTTTTGGCCAGTTCCGAATTCCGGCACGAGCTGGAAACCGACCTTGAGCCGTTCAAGGGACTGCTGTTGGGGTTGTTCTTTATCACCGTCGGGGCGGGCATCAATTTCACGCTGTTGTTTGCCGACTGGCCCCTCATCATCAGCATGGCCTTGCTGGTCATTTTGGTCAAAGGGATGATCCTGTACGGGCTGGCGCTGGTGTTCAAAATCAAGAGCCGTGACCGCTGGCTGTTTGCGCTCGGTCTGGCACAGGCCGGGGAATTCGGTTTTGTGCTGGTCAGCTTCTCGGTCAGCACTGGCGTCATGGCCACGGATATCGCCGAAACACTGCTACTGGTTATTGCCTTGTCGATGCTGATCACACCGCTGCTGTTCATCCTTTATGATGTTATCAGCCGTCGGGCCGAGGATAATGGCCACCATGAACCGGATGAAATCGACACCGAGGGCCCTGTGATCATCGCGGGCGTCGGACGCTTCGGGCAGATCGTAAACCGTCTGGTGCAGGCCAATGGATTTCAAACTGTGCTGTTGGACCACAATCCAGAGACGATCGCGGTGATGCGCCGCTTTGGCTTCAAGGCGTTCCTGGGCGATCCGACGCGGCCGGACATCCTGCGCAAGGCAGGCATCAAGGACGCACGGGTTCTCGTGGTTGCGCTGGATGATCCCAATTCCGCCATCGGTCTGATCACCTATGCCCGCAAGCAGCGGCCCGATCTGCACATCATCACCCGCGCCTTTGACCGTGTTTCGGTCTATCAACAGTACCGTGCGGGGGCCAACGACATCGTCCGCGAAATGTTTGACAGTTCGCTGCGTGCGGGACGTTATGTTTTGGAAAACATGGGGCTTTCGGAATACGAGGCAGCGGAGGCGCAGCGCCTGTTTTACGCACATGATCGCGAGTCCCTGCGCGAACTGGCCGAGTTATGGCAGCCCGGCATCCCGACAGCGCAGAACAAGGCCTACGTCAAACGCTCGAAAGAGCTTGAGAAAGACCTCGAAACCGCGATCCTGAACAACAAGGCCACTGTCGAGGAAGGCTAAGGCGGGTCATTCGCCCGCCTTGGCACTCAACTGTCGCTGACACCGGCCTGCGCAAAGGTCGACATGCCTGCGTGGCAGGCCATCGCAGCTTTCAGGATCGCGATGGCCACGCCTGCACCAGACCCTTCGCCCAACCGCAAACCCAAGCGCAACAGCGGCTCCTTGCCGAGTGCGTCAAGCATGCGCCCGTGCGCGCCTTCGGCACTCACATGGCCCGCAACTGTGTGATCAAGGGCGCCCTGTTGGGTTTTCTCAAGGCACAGAGCTGCGGCACAACAAATAAAACCGTCCAGAATGACCGGAATACGCAGATCACGCGCCCGCGCAATCGCGCCGGCCATGCCAGCCAGCTCGCGCCCGCCCAGACGGCGAAGCGTCTCGATGCCGTCGCCCTGCCCTGCGTGCAATGACACGCCTTCGGCAACCACCTGTGTTTTTATCGCCAGTCCGGCATCGTCAACGCCCGTCCCGCGCCCTGTCCAGTCACCGGCATCCCCGCCCAGCAGCGCACAGGCCAGCGCGGCGGCAGATGTCGTATTGCCGATACCCATTTCACCGACCACCAGCACATCGGCATCTGTGTTCACGTGATCCCACCCCTGTTGGAGGGCGGCCAGCAGCCCCGCCTCATCCATCGCCGCGCCCGTCGTAAAATCCACAGTCGGCGTTGCCAGATCAAGGGAGACAACATCCAGCGTCGCGCCATTTGCGCGGGCGATCTGGTTGATTGCCGCACCACCATGTTGAAAATTCAACACCATCTGTTCAGTGACCTCGGCGGGAAAGGCCGAAACACCGCGGGCCGCAATGCCATGGTTGCCCGCAAAAACGATGATTTGTGGCTTGGAAAGCTCGACATTATCGCCGCCGCGCCAGCCACGATACCAGATGGCCAGATCTTCCAGACGGCCCAAAGCACCCGGGGGTTTGGTCAGCTGGCCGTTGTGATCCGCCGCCGCAGCTTCGGCTGCGCTGTCGAAGGCGCTCTGACGCCCCAGGCAGGCGCGGAAATCGGAAAGGGAGGCAAAGGCTTGGGTCATAAGGGCACTCATTTTGCAGATTGCGTTCAGGTCTTCTCTAGCCATAGCTTGGCCCACGCGAAAGAGCAGGAAAGGCATAATCATGACCAGACCCGACATGGCGGCCATTGGCCGCAGATTCCGTCCTTCGGATATGTTGACCGCGTTGGCGCTGCTGACCCGTCTGCCCCTGCCCTATACCCACTCTGCCGCGCGCGCGCCAAGTGCAGCGGCCTGGGCCTATCCGCTGGTCGGGTTGGTGGTCGGGGGGATCGCACTTTGCATCGGATGGGTCATGCAAAGCCTTGGCACTGCGGCCCCCGTAACGGCGTTTTTTATTCTGCTCAGCATGATCGTGATGACGGGGGCGATGCACGAGGACGGTCTCGCAGATTGCGCTGACGGCTTCTGGGGCGGCTGGACGGTGTCACGTCGCCTTGAAATCATGAAAGACAGCCAGATCGGAACCTACGGTGTGATCGCCCTGGCCATGTCATTG
Source organism: Sulfitobacter sp. (assembly GCA_049645905.1). Lineage (GTDB taxonomy): Bacteria > Pseudomonadota > Alphaproteobacteria > Rhodobacterales > Rhodobacteraceae > Sulfitobacter. Next base: position 18,931 of record JBARUV010000072.1, on the reverse strand, counting down.
TTCTTGCGCTGGTATATCCTGACCCTGATGATCGACAAAGGGGCGCTGACGGGGGCGGTTCTGGTCTCTGCGGTGATGTCTCGCGCGGCGATGGTCTGGATCATGCACCGCCTGCCGAACGCGCGTAAAAGCGGGTTGTCCGCCCAAACCGGACGTCCCGCCGGGCTGACCACCGTTGGTGCTTTGGCGATCGGCGGGGTAACAGCACTCGCCGCGCCAGAGGTGTCTTTTGTCTGGCTGGTGGTATTTGCCGGTCTCGCCACGCTGACCGCTGGCTGGATCGCACGGTCCAAAATCGGAGGACAGACAGGGGATGTGATCGGGGCAACCCAGCAGATGGTCGAGATTACCGTGCTGATTGCCTTTGATGTGATGATCTCCAACTGGGATGCGGCGTGAACCAGCTGGAGCGAGGGCAGAGTTGTCCTTTGAGAAAAACAAGCTTTCAGTTATTCTCGGTCCATGCTGAAATTGGAAGACGCCTCGACCCTGTCGGTCAACAAGACGAACCTCGCATACCACGAGGCCGGCGAAGGCCAACTTCTGGTGCTGGTTCATGGTGGCGTCGCAGACCTGCGCACGTGGAGCCATCAGTTCCCGCTTTTCTCAGACTCCTACCGGACCATCGCCTATAGTCGGCGTTACCACCTGCCGAATCCTCCGATTTCGCCGGATGCGCCTGATCCCATCCAGATACATATTGATGATCTGGCCTCTTTGATCGAAATGCGCGGCGGCGGAGCGGCCCATGTCGTCGGACATTCATGGGGCGGGCTTATCACGCTGATGCTTGCGCTCCAACGGCCTGACCTCGTCCGCAGCGCCGTTCTGATCGAACCGCCAGTTGTTTCGATACATGTCAATGTGCCGCCGAAGATCAGTCAGATGGTCCGGTTGTTTCTCCGATCCCCCGGCTTGGCGATCGCAATTGCAAAACTTGGAGGCGGCGTGCTGGCCCAAGCGGAAAAAGCGTTTCGTGCCGCGGATGACAAGAAAGCCATAGCACTATTTGGGAGGGGTGTTCTGGGCAAACGCAGGTTCGAAGAACTCTCCAGCGAACGCTACCAGCAAGTATGGGACAATCGCGGACCGGACCGCGCCCAAGCACTCTACAAAGGTTTTCCCGACCTTATCGGAACACGGTTTTCAGAGGTCGCCGTTCCGATGTTGCTCGTGGCAGGATCAGAAAGCCCGCCAGTTTTTCGCCTACTGATTGATGACCTGTCACAACGACTGCCATTTGCCACAAAAACGGTTATCCCCGGAGCATCCCACATGGTGCATGAAGATGCACCCGCAGCCCTGAACGAGGCCGTACTTGGACATTTGAGTGCGGCCAGTTAATGGCAAAGACCCGACCTGAGCATTTCAGATCGACGACCCCAACAAAAAAGGCCGCGCCAAACGGCACGGCCTCTTCAGTATCTCGCGTCAGGATGCGTTAGGCAGCGACACGGCTTTCCAGCACATCGCCAACCTGCTTGGCAGCGGCAACCTCGTCGCCCCCGCCCACAGCCGCAACTTCGCGGGTCAGACGCTCAAGCGCGGCTTCGTACAGCTGGCGCTCGGAATAGCTTTGCTCGCGCTGGTCATCCGTGCGGTGCAGGTCGCGCACCACCTCGGCAATGGCAATCAGATCACCGGAGTTGATCTTTTGTTCGTATTCCTGCGCGCGGCGTGACCACATGGCGCGTTTGACCTTGGCCTTACCCTTGAGCGTTTTCATCGCGTGGGTGATGACGTCGGGGCTCGACAGGGCACGCATGCCGATTTCTGTCGCTTTGTGCGTAGGGACACGCAGCGTCATCTTGTCTTTCTCAAACGCAATCACGAACAGCTCCAGCACGATGCCGGCGACTTCCTGCTCCTCAACAGAGATAATCTGCCCGACGCCATGCGCAGGGTAGACGACAAATTCAGTAGGACGGAAATCAAGCTTTTTCGACTTGGACATATAGTGCTCCTATGGCGCGGGGGACCCGCTGGTGATCATTACAAGCTGATACAGCAGTCAAAAGCACCCACGGGCGATGGGCCGTTGCCCCGCGTCCGGTTGTGCTGTTAATCAATGTTTCGATGTCGGCCTTTAGCCGGGTCATACCCAAACGACTGTTTCAGTTTCGCTGCATCATACCACAGAATCACCCCATCTGAAAGTTACCTCTGCGTCAGCAGCAGGTTTCGCGTTTCAGATCAGCAAATTATGGCGCAAAACGAATTTTTCAGGTGTATGATGCGGACCGAATCAGCCGCCCTCGCCCGGCGTTTCAGAGAAGTACTTCTCCAGCTTGCCCGCTTCGCCATCGCGTTCCTCTGCGTCGGGCAGCGGGTCCTTCTTGGTGATGATGACCGGCCATAATTCGGAATACTTGCGATTGAATTCCACCCATTTGTCCATATCCGGTTCCGTATCCGGCCGGATCGCATCGGCGGGACATTCCGGTTCGCAGACACCACAGTCGATGCATTCATCCGGATGAATGACCAGCATGTTCTCGCCCTCGTAAAAACAGTCGACCGGGCATACTTCGACGCAGTCGGTGTATTTGCAGGCAATGCAGGCGTCGTTCACGATATAGGTCATTCAGGGGGTCTCTGTCTTGGATGTTTGGGGGATAGCTAAATCAGGGGCTGGGATCATTCAAGGTGTCGCGCCTTGGAAAGATCGAAGGTGCGACGATCCTTCTTTGACGGGCGACCCTTCCCGTCAAAGCCGGGGTTTTCAGGTTGTTTGTTCTGCTTGTGCCGCTCTGGCGGGGACAGATCGGTGTATAATTCCTGCGCTTCCGGCGCTGGCCCGCGCCGCACGCCGATCGCGTCGATCTGGATCACGCGAATATGATCGCCCTTGGCAAAGGTCAGAACGTCCCCCGCCGTGATGGTCGCGCTGCGTTTGGTGGTCGCAGCGCCATTTATACGCACGATCCCTGCCCCCACTGTGGCAGCAGCCAGAGATCGTGTTTTGAAGAACCGCGCATACCACAGCCATTTGTCGAGGCGCAGTTTTGGCGGTGCTTCAGTCAATTATTTGTTTTCCTTCAACCCCATCAAAGCCGCAGCAAAAGGATTGTCGGGATCAATCGGTTTTTCCTTGCGCGGTGGCTTGGCCGAGAAATTCTGTGGCTTGCTGCCGCCCTTGTCCCCGCGCGGTGCTCCCTTGCGCGGCTTGCCTTTCCCTTTGGGTCGATCATTGCCGCGTCGCTGGTTTTGACCTTCCTTGCGCGCTGGCCGGTTGCCCCCCCAGGTGAAGGTATAGAACGCCTCCATCTCGGCCCCTGCCACTTGAGCATCAGGTGCTGTGCCCTGGGGATTTTCGTTTTCGGCCACATCGGGAATGGTATCGTCGATTTCCGGAGTCTCTTCCGGCTCTTCGATGATCGGTGCCATGCCTTCCTCAACGATTTCAGCGGCTTCAGCGGGTGTGTCGGCTGCCTGCGGGGGTGCGGGTTGTTCTGTAATGCCCGCCTCCGGTGCTGCCTCTGCAACATCCATCACAGGTGTGTCGGCAGCAACGTCCTTGGCAGCTTCCGGCATCACTTCGGTGACAGCCTTGACCTTGGCACGTTCGCCCTTTTCGCCCTTGTACCCCAATCCCTGCATCAGATCGGCAAACTGATCGAGCGTCATACCGGTGATCGACAGCATGTCCGGTTTGGCTTCGAACCCGCCCCGCGAATCCTCGCCGCGCAACATATCGGCAAGGCGTTCCAGCATGTCGATGCGAATGGCGCGTGTGCCAGCGTTGCGGTATCCTGACATTGTATCGGCGCCTTCCGGCGCGCCTGTCTCTACCGGAATGGTCACCAGACCGGGGGGCGGCGATTCGGGGAATTCAGACAAACCTTGTGACAATGACCACAACACCAGACGCAACCGTGTCGGCGCGGGTTTCAGCAAAAGCGGCATGAAAATCGTAAACTGCCCAAACCGGAGCCCGTGTTTACGCAACCCGCCGCGTGCATCCTGATCCAGCGCCTTGACGTCATCCGCCACTTTCGCACGCGGGATCACACCCAGATTTTCGACCATCTGAAAGGCAAACCCCTTGGCCAGACCATTCAGCGTTTCGTCTTTTCCAAGGTTGATCAACGGCTCGAACAATGCCGCGACCTTGCGGTCAACAAAGTGCTGCAAACGGCGTTTGACCTTTTCGGCCACTTCCGGCCCGGCCACGTCGTCCACAAACACTTCGACCACGGGCTTGAGGACTTCAGACCCCGCAACCAGTTTACCAACAGCGGAATTACCCCACATGAGGCCGCCCTGTTCGGTAAAATCGATCTCTGTGTCGGGTGCGTTGTAAAACCTGTCGGCGCGCAGATGAAACTGGGGGGCGAGCGCCTGAACGGCGGCAGACTTGATCGTCTTTTCCTCGGCCCCGCCCGCACCTTTGTCTGCACGGAAACGAAATCCGTCCAGCTTGCCTACATATTCACCTTCAACGGTGACTTCACCGGTCTCGTTTACTTCGGCCACCATGGCTTCCTTCTGTCCTAGCCGGCGCAACAACACCGAGGTGCGCCGATCTACAAATCTTTGGGTCAGCCGCTCGTGCAGCGCATCTGACAAGCGGTCTTCTACGGTACGCGTCGCCCCGCGCCAATGGCTTTCGTCACGTGTCCAGCCCTTACGCTGTGCAACATAGGTCCATGTGCGGATAAACGCCAATCGCTTGGACAACGCGTCAAGGTCCCCATCGGTTCGATTAATTCTTTTAATATTTTGCGCCATCCAGTCTTCGCTGATCTCGCCGTATTGGTGCAGGTCCAGAAAAATATGTTCCAGCAGGCTGGCGTGTTCGGCATGGCTGATCCCGCGAAAGTCGGGAATATTGCAGACATCCCACAGCAGTCTCACACCCTTGCCTTCGGTGCAGCGCGCAAAAACCTCGTCCACCTGCCCCAGCGTTTTGAGGCTGCGCAAATCGTCGGCCTCTCGCGCGCGGACCAATCTTTCATTGTCCGATTTCATCTCCAGCGTCTCGATCAGGCGGTCGATACTGCCGAATTGCAGCGCGTGATTGCGCCAGTTGATCTTGTTCTGCGGGGTAAAGTTGTGGTCCATAATCGCCTTGGCCACACCATCATCCAGGGCCGGCGCATCCCCGGTGACCCCGAATGTCCCCGGCTTGAACCCGCGCCCCGCCCGTCCCGCGATCTGGGCAAGTTCGTTCGGGGCAAGCGGACGCATCCGCCGACCGTCGAATTTGGAAAGTGCCGAGAACGCGACATGCTCCACATCCAGATTCAGGCCCATTCCGATGGCATCCGTAGCCACCAGATAATCCACTTCGCCGTTTTGATACATTGCCACCTGTGCATTGCGCGTGCGCGGCGACAATGCCCCCATAACGACCGCTGCACCGCCCTTCTGGCGACGAATCAGCTCTGCGATGGCATACACATTCTCAACCGAAAACCCGACGATTGCACTGCGTGGCTTCATCCGGCTTATCTTTTTCCGACCAGTATAGGTCAATTCCGACATCCGCTCGCGGCGCATGAACTGCGCCTCCGGAATGAGCGCGGCAATGGTGCCGCGCATCGTGTCAGATCCCAGTAAAAGGGTTTCATGCAGACCGCGCCAGCGTAGCAGACGGTCCGTAAAAATGTGTCCGCGTTCAGGATCAGCGGCAAGTTGGATTTCATCGACCGCGAGAAAATCTGCGCCCATCCCTTCGGGCATCGCCTCGACCGTGCAGACCCAATATTGTGTGCGCGGCGGAACAATCCGTTCCTCCCCGGTGACAAGGGCCACCACAGAGGGCCCGCGCAGATCAACGATGCGGTCATAAACCTCGCGCGCCAGCAATCGTAGCGGCAGGCCAATGACCCCGGTGCGATGCGCAAGCATGCGTTCTATGGCATAGGTGGTTTTGCCTGTGTTAGTCGGCCCGAGGACTGCGACAACTGGCGCTCTACTTTGCACAATCAGGATTTCCCGAAGTTAAATTTCGCGCCCGATTCCGTCACGCTTGAGATACTCAAGGGCGGTGTTTGCGTTTTCATGGTTGGGATGGATCGCCAGTACCCGACGGTACAGTTGTGCAGCTTTGCCGAGATTGCCAAATTCCTGGTACATGACGGCCAATCCGAAAATGGCATTAAAGTTCTGCGGGTTTAGCGCCAGCGCGCTTTCCAGATCATCCAGGGCAGGTCCATAAAGGTTCGACCTGAAATAGGCTTCGGCCCGTGCATTGAACCCCTCTGCAAATTGCGGAGCATGATCCGTCAGGGCCGTCAGATGTTCGATCGCCAGACCGAATTCCTCTTCTTTCAGCGCGTCACGACCCCGTTTGAGCAACAGATCCATCGCCGCGGACCCCGATCGCGCCCAGATCGTTTCGATCTCGCGGACCACGCGCGGTGCCTCTGCCGGGCCCGCCGAGCGCAGTTTTTCCAACAGCTCGGGCGACACAGGCTCCGCGAGGGCAATGCCGGACAGCAACACCATAGCAGCAATTGCCGCAACGTGACGTTTGAGGTTGACGCTAATGAGACACATAACAAAAGTGAATGTAACAGGCTGCCGCCGCAAATCCAGACGTGTCGGGGCCATTTTGGTGAAAAGAGCCAAGAAAGGTTTAAACATGAGCGATATTGTGAACGAAGCAGTCACCGCATTGAACGAAAAACTGGCGGGCGCTGATTTTGACGGCACGGCCAAGTTCGACATCGAAGGGGAAGGCGCGGTGATGATTGACGGCACTGGCGCGCGCGCGGGCGATGATCCGGCTGATGTGACCCTTTCGGCAGATGCAGAAACCTTCAAATCGATCCTTGAGGGCGGGACGAATTCAACCGCAGCCTTTATGACCGGCAAGCTCAAGGTCGACGGCGATATGGGCCTTGCGATGAAACTGGCCACTGTCCTTTCCTGATGACACTTGAGGCTGCCCCGCTCTTTACCGATGTTCACCCCGGCCCTGAGGGCGGGGTAGCCCATTGGGCGCAGACACCTGACGGCAAGCGGATCAGGGTGGGGCACTGGCCGCTCGACGGGGCCAAAGGGACGGTGCTTATCTTTCCGGGCCGTACCGAATACATTGAAAAATACGGATTGGTCGCTGGTGAACTGGCGCAGCGCGGTCTGGCCAGCATCGCAATCGACTGGCGCGGTCAGGGCTTGGCCGACAGATTGCTTGATGAACCGCTGACCGGCCATGTCGACGCATTTCCCGATTATCAAAAAGACGTTGCCGCCCTGCTGCGCGCCGCGCGCGAACTTGGTCTGCCCAGACCTTTCTTTCTGCTCGCCCACTCTATGGGCGGATGCATCGGTCTGCGTGCTGTAATGGAAGGTCTGCCGGTACAGGCCGCCGCCTTTACCGGTCCGATGTGGGGTATCCATATTTCGCGCCAACTGCGCCTTGTGGCAAAGTTTCTGGCCAACACCATGCCTCTTGTCGGGCGCGGACATCTGTTGCCGCCCGGCTCCAAAACCACGCCTTATGTGTTGTCCGAGCCTTTCGAAGACAACATGCTCACGGGCGATGCCCAGATGTTTGACATGATGCGCGATCAACTCGCCGCGCACCCGGAGCTGGCACTTGGCGGGCCGTCCTTTGTCTGGCTCCGCGAGGCGATGGCCGAAACTCGCCACCTTGCCGGACGGCCGCCACCCAACCTGCCGGCAGTGACGTGGCTTGGCAGCAACGAGCGCATCGTCGACGTGCAACGCGTCCATCAACGTATGGAGACCTGGAAAGGAGGTCATCTCGAGATCGTCCCCGGGGGCGAACACGAGGTGCTGATGGAGACCGAAGAATTGCGCAAACCCGTCTATGATGGTCTGCAAAAACTGTTTTTGGGCACAGTGACCTCCTGAGCCTGTCAATTTGCGCTCTTCCCCCTAAATGTGAGGGATGGCCCGAAACCCCGTTCTGACATTCACCGAAAACGGCATCTACTGCGCGGCTGGTGACTTTTATATCGACCCGTGGCGTGCCGTGGATCGCGCGTTGATCACCCACGGCCATGCGGATCATGCGCGAACGGGGATGGGCCGCTATCTGGCGACACATGCCGCCCTTCCCGTCATGCGCCATCGCCTAGGGGAGATTGACGCGCAAGGTGTTGCCTTTGGAGAGGTGACACGGATTGGCGGCGCTGAGGTTTCTTTTCATCCTGCGGGACATGTGCCCGGTTCTGCCCAGATCAGGGTCGCCGTGAACGGCGAAGTCTGGGTCGCTTCCGGCGACTACAAGGTGGCGGACGACGGGCTGAGTGAAGCGTTCGAACCCGTCAAATGCCACCACTTCATTACCGAAAGCACATTTGGACTGCCGGTATTCCGCTGGGAATCGCAGGCAGATGTGGCTGCGGATATCAACGCATGGTGGGCCGCATGCGCGCGCGCAGGAAAAACCGCGTTTCTGGGGGCCTATGCGTTGGGCAAAGCGCAACGTCTGTTAACCATGCTGGACAGCGACATCGGTCCGGTCCTGACCCATGGGGCCGTTGAAAACACCAATATCGTCCTGCGTGAACAGGGAATTATCCTGCCTGACACCCTACATGCCACCCCAGATCTCAACCCCAAAGATCATCCCGGCGCGCTGGTTCTTTGCCCGCCTTCCGCATTGGGCAGCGCATGGGCGCGCCGCTTCGGGGCGCAGGAAACCGCCTTTGCCTCCGGTTGGATGGCACTGCGCGGTGTGCGCAGACGGCGCGCCGGGGATCGGGGCGTTGTGATTTCAGATCATGCGGACTGGACAGGCCTGCTATGGGCTATCAAAGAAACCGGTGCAGAAAACATATACGTAACACATGGTTACACGGATATCTTTACGCGATACCTGAATGAGAACGGGTGGCATGCCCAAGTTGTCCCGACACAGTTCGAAGGGGAAAACCCCGACGCCGGTGGCCCTGAATGAAACGGTTTGCCCAACTCTTTAACGCCATCGACCAAAGCACAAAGACCACGGTGAAAGTCGCCGCTTTGGCAGATTATTTCATGGAAGCGTCAGAGGAGGACAAGCTGTGGACGGTTGCGTTGTTTTCAGGCCGCAGACCCAAACGCGCCGTCACGACCACCCGTCTGCGGGAATGGGCGGCCGAGGCCTCGAACACCCCGCTTTGGCTATTTGAGGAAAGCTACGCGATTGTTGGTGATCTTGCGGAAACAATCGCATTGGTTTTGCCACCGAACGCGTCGGCGGATAATCGGTCTTTAACCCATTGGATCAACGCGTTACGTGATCTGGCGAATGTGGATGAACCTGCACGCAAGGTTTTCGTTCTGAACGCATGGCAAACACTGGGCGGCGCAGAACGGTTCCTGTTCAACAAACTGATCACCGGTGGTTTCCGCGTCGGTGTCAGCCAGAAACTGATGACCCGCGCCCTCGCCCGCGCCACAGGCAGGTCCGAACCGGAACTGGCCCATCGCCTGATGGGCAACTGGCATCCTGATGATGTGTCTTGGCACACCTTGATCGAGGCCGAGGATGCCTCTGCGGATGCCTCGCGCCCTTACCCGTTCTATCTGGCCTACGCTCTGGAGGACGGACCGGAACCGCTGGGCACGCCGGAAGACTGGCGTGCGGAATGGAAATGGGACGGCATCCGCGGCCAGTTGATCCTGCGCGATGGCGGGTATTTCGTCTGGTCACGGGGCGAAGAGCTGATGACCGACCGTTTCCCGGAACTGGCCCGTGCGATAGACCATCTACCCTCCGGTACCGTGCTGGACGGCGAACTGCTGGTTTGGCAACCGGATGCGGTACATCCGTCTTCTTTCAATGCGTTACAGTCGCGCATAGGTCGCAAAACGGTGCCCAAGAAACTTCTGGCCGAAGCGCCTGTGGTGCTGCACGCCTACGACCTGCTGGAATGGCAGGGCGAGGATATTCGCGACGAACCATTTGCTGACCGCCGCGCCCTGCTCGAAGCGGCCTGCGGTGATCTGCCTCCGGAAGCGCCGGTGAAACTCTCGCCACAGATCGGCTTTACCCGATGGCAGGACCTCGCCGGATATCGCGACAACGCCCGTACTGCACATGCCGAGGGTCTGATGTTGAAACGCGCAGGCAGCCCCTATCTTTCCGGCAGAAAAAAAGGCGACTGGTGGAAATGGAAGCTGGACCCGCTGACGATAGATGCGGTGATGATCTATGCCCAATCCGGATCTGGCCGACGCGCCAACCTGTTTACAGATTTCACCTTTGCGGTCTGGAACGGGAATGATCTGGTCCCCTTTACCAAAGCCTATTCCGGCCTGACGGACGCTGAATTCCGCAGCATCACTGCATGGGTGCGCAAGAATACCCTGCAACGCTTTGGACCGGTACGTCAGGTCACCCCCCATCATGTGTTTGAAATCGCTTTCGAAGGCATCCAGAAATCACCACGGCACAAATCCGGCGTCGCATTGAGGTTTCCCCGCATGTCCCGCTGGCGCAGGGATAAACCGCTGCACGAAGCGAACACTCTGGATGATCTGAAGGAAATGCTGCGCATCTATGGGTGAGCGGTGCTTGTCCCTCGCCGCCCGCCACCTTAGGTAAAGGGAAACAGACATGAGGTTTTCGATGTTTCAGCTCCCATTCCCCGTTTCAGACGCCAACGCACCTTCCGGTAACAAGGATCTGGGTGACCTGCCCGAGTGGGACTTGTCCGACCTTTATACGGGCGAGGATGCGCCTGAATTGAAACGTGATCTGGATTGGCTGGAACAGGCCTGTGCGTCGTTCGCCACCGACTACGAGGGTAAACTTGCGGGTCAAGACGCCGAGGGTCTGCTGGACTGTGTTCTGCGCAACGAAAAGATCAACCAGATCGCAGGCCGGATCATGTCCTATGCAGGCCTGCGCTATTACCAGCTCACCACCGACGCGGGTCGCGCGAAATTCATGTCCGACATGCAGGAAAAGATCACCAACTTCACAACCCCCCTCGTGTTTTTCACACTGGAACTGAACCGGCTGGAAGATGACCATCTGGACGGATTGTTCGCCCGCAATAGCGAGCTTGCCCGCTACAAGCCTGTCTTTGACCGCATTCGCGCGATGAAACCCTATCAGCTCTCTGACGAGCTGGAGAAATTCCTGCACGATCTGGGTGTCGTCGGTGACGCCTGGGAGCGGATGTTCGACGAGACCATCGCAGGTCTCGAATTCGAGGTGGACGGCGAAACGCTCGGGATCGAAGGCACGTTGAACCTGCTGACCGATCCGGTGCGCGAAAACCGCGAGGCAGGTGCCCGCGAACTCGCCGAAGTGTTTGGCAGTAACATCAAGACCTTTGCACGGGTTCATAACACCCAAGCCAAGGAAAAAGAGATCATCGACCGCTGGCGTGGCATGGAAACCGCACAGACGGGTCGCCACCTGTCCAATCAGGTCGAACCCGAAGTCGTCGAAGCGCTGCGCACCGCCGTTGTCAAAGCCTACCCTGATCTGAGCCATCGGTATTACAACCTCAAACGCAAATGGCTGGGTCTGGATGTGATGCAGGTCTGGGATCGCAACGCGCCCCTGCCGATGGAAGACCCCCGCATCGTGGATTGGAAAGCGGCGGAGAAAACCGTGATGGACGCCTATACCGCGTTCGACCCGCGCATGGGCGAGCTCGCCGCACCGTTCTTTTCCAAAGGCTGGATTGATGCAGGCGTGAAACCCGGCAAGGCGCCCGGCGCATTTGCCCACCCCACAGTGACGGATGTGCACCCTTATGTGATGCTCAACTATCTCGGCAAACCGCGTGATGTTATGACCCTGGCGCATGAATTGGGCCACGGCGTGCATCAGGTTCTGGCCGCGGGCCAAGGCGAGATGCTGTCCTCAACACCTTTGACGCTGGCTGAAACCGCCAGCGTGTTTGGTGAAATGCTGACCTTCCGCAAGATGCTGGACGGCGCCAAGACGCAAGCCGAACGCAAGGTTCTGCTCGCTGGCAAGGTCGAGGACATGATCAACACCGTCGTGCGCCAGATCGCGTTCTACGATTTTGAATGCAAATTGCACGCCGCGCGCCGTAACGGCGAACTGACGCCGGATGATATCAACGCGCTGTGGATGTCCGTTCAGGCGGAATCGCTCGGCCCGGCCTTTGAATTCATGGACGGATACGAAACCTTCTGGGCCTATATTCCCCACTTTGTGCATTCGCCGTTCTACGTCTATGCCTATGCCTTTGGCGACGGGCTGGTGAACGCGCTCTATGCTGTCTACGCGGAGGGTGAAGCCGGTTTCGAAGAGAAATACTTCGACATGCTCAAGGCCGGTGGATCAAAGCACCACAAGGAATTGCTCGCACCCTTTGGATTGGATGCATCCGACCCGGCGTTCTGGGACAAGGGTCTGTCGATGATTTCCGGGTTCATTGACGAGTTGGAAGCGATGGAGGAGTGAACAGCGAAGAACGCTGCTTTGCTCGACAACGCCGTCAACAATAACAGAAAGCACGTCGCCCATCGAATGCGTGCCAAAACCTGCTATGGTTAACGTATCAGGATGTTGAAGGGACAAATGATCTAGGAGGCTGGTGTGCGGAGACTGATCCAACCAGGTGGTTTGACCAAGTTAATTCTTGTGCTGTTGTTCTGTGCCGCCCCCGTATTCGCAAGTGCCGGAACGGATGACGGGTCACAACCCTCCCCAAGCATCGGGCTCATGTGGAACCGGACCGGTTTGCCTGCCGTGTTTCCGCTTCAGGTCAAGTCGCCTGCTGGTCAAAATTACTTTCTGACGCTTGTTGACGACAAAACAGGTAAAGACGCCTTGGCAGCCTACATAAAGGGCGGCATTTTTTTCAAAGTTCTTGTCCCACCGGGGGTTTTCAGACTGAAGTTTGCCGCCGGAAACGTGTGGCAGGGCGAAGAAAAGCTATTTGGTGAAGGCACAAACACCCAAGCCTTCGAACTGGAGAAACCACTCACCTTCAAAATTCGCGGATTGGGTGTGAAATCGGGTCATCTGGTGAACATTCTGGATATCGAGCGCGGCCAGATTGTAGAAGCCCGTGTAAAAGACCAGAATATTTGCCAGTCTTTGATGGAAGTGCTTCCCTCACCAGTTTACCCGTCCTGGGACGACGATCTGACCCGGGATATTGAACGCGGCAGGTGGGTGAGGACAGAAAATGGACGCCTGAAGTATCTGGATGACTCACTCTTCGGCCAGATTTTGATTCTGGAACAGCCAGAGGACTTTTTCCCGGGGCCCCGATACGAAGTGAGGGCGCAATACTGCGGATGAAAAATATCTCCCGTTCCATGATCGATACCCGACACGTTTCGGCAAACGATACGAGATATAACTCTCAGTGCGTTTTCAAAATGCGAAGCGGCAGATACTGTTGAGTTTTACTTCAACTGAGAATCCTTGCTCCCCCGCCGGTTGATCCCGCCACGGGTCTGATATGCTGCATCCCGCTCCCGCACACAGTCGATACACAGCTTTACGCCGGGCAAGGCCTTCCGCCGCGCCTCCGGGATTGGTTCTTCACATTCGGCGCAGTGCGTCAGGCTCTCACCCACCGGAGCCTTGCGTGCTTTCATACGCGCCAACTCATCGGAAATCGACGCTTCGATCTGTTCAGAAACCGCGCCGTCTTTTGCCCATCCACCTGCCATGTCGCCCTCCTTTTTTCAAATTGCGCTTCATAACGTAGCACAAACATCCGCAACGTCACCCTTCCCTGCCTGCACCCGCCCCGCCTAACCTGCTCGTGAACGATATGGGGACAGTAACATGCGGCAGATCAAGAAAATTCTGGCGGGACTATTGGGGGTGGTCGTGTTGGCGGCGATCGGATTTTTCGCATTTGCGCCCGGCTATGTCGAGAAATCGCGCAATGCTGTGGCGGCGCATGATCCCTATCCGGTTTCAGACGCGGCCAAGGCGCTACACGCCAGCCTGATCATTGGCGACTGGCACGCCGATCCACTTTTGTGGAACCGTGACCTGACACAGCGGGGCACATACGGTCAGGTTGATATCCCCCGCCTTATCGAAGGCAACGTGGCTGTGCAGGTTTTTACCGCCGTCACCAAATCGCCAGCGGGTCAAAACTACGAAGCCAACTCTGCCGAGGCTTTTGATAATATCACACCGCTTGCCATCGGCCAGCTTTGGCCGATCTCCACGTGGAACAGTCTGCTGGACCGGGCGCTTTATCAGGCGTCCAAGTTGCACAAGGTCGAGGCCGCGATGCCCGAACAATTCCGTATCCTGCGCAGCCGCGTCGATCTGGACAGGTTGCTGAACGACCGCGCGACAGGCCAAAAAGGTGTTGGCGGCATTCTGGGCATCGAAGGCGCACACCCCCTTGAAGGTGATCTGGCCAATCTCGATGTGATCGAGGCCGCCGGCTATCGTCTCGTCGCCCTACAGCACTTCTTTGATAACGCGCTGGGCGGGTCGCTACACGGTCAAGGCGATCTGGGGCTGACCGATTTCGGCAAGGAAGTGGTGATGGCAGTGCAGGCCCGCGGCATGATCCTGGATGTGGCCCATTCCAGCCCTCAGGTCGCCCGCGATGTACTGGCAATCACCGACATGCCGATTATTGTCAGCCACACAGGCGTCAAACGCCACTGCGATGCCAAGCGGAATTTCCCCGACGACCTGATGCAGGCGATTGCGGCGACCGGTGGCGTGATCGGCATCGGGTACTGGGATGAAGTCGCCTGCGGTGACATCTCACCCGCAGGCATCGCGAAAATGATCACTGTAGCGATTGACGTGGTGGGTGAAGATCACGTCTCGCTCGGGTCCGATTTCGATGGCTCGGTGGCCACCGCCTTTGACACCTCAGAATTGTCTGCGCTCACCCATGCCTTGCTAGAGGCCGGCGTGAGCGAAGCGCAGGTCAAAAAGGTGATGGGCGAGAACATGATGCGCGTTCTGCGCGCGCGGTTGAAATAGGGTTACCGCAAAAAAATGACCGCCCGCGGATTGGCGGGCGGTCACGTCTACTTTTGTCGGATATCAGGCGTCAGCCATCATCCCCTTCTCTTTTGCCAACTCGCGCATCCGCGTTTGCAGCTTTTCAAAGGCGCGCACCTCGATCTGACGGATACGCTCGCGGCTCACATCATACTGGCCGGACAGGTCTTCCAGCGTGATCGTCTCGTCGCTCAACCGGCGTTGGGTCAGAATGTCCTTTTCGCGGTCATTCAAGACCTCCAGCGCCTCGGCAAGCATTTCGCGGCGGGTTTCAAGTTCATCCTTTTCGGCATAATCGCCGGCCTGGTCGGCGTTTTCATCCTCAAGCCAGTCCTGCCACTGCATCGTGCCTTCGCCGTCAGAACCAACTTGCGCATTCAGCGATGCATCCCCGCCCGACATGCGCCGGTTCATCGAGATAACTTCCGCTTCGGTGACACCCAGTTGGGTGGCAATGGTTTTCACGTTCTCGGGGCGCAGGTCGCCCTCTTCCAGCGCGCCGATCTTGTTCTTGGCTTTGCGCAGGTTAAAAAACAGTTTTTTCTGGCCGGAGGTCGTGCCCAGCTTGACCATAGACCACGACCGCAGGACGTATTCCTGAATTGACGCCCTGATCCACCACATGGCGTAGGTCGCCAGACGAAAGCCCTTTTCAGGGTCAAAGCGTTTGACCGCCTGCATCAAACCGACATTCGCCTCGGAAATCACTTCAGCCTGCGGCAGGCCATAGCCGCGATAGCCCATAGCGATCTTCGCTGCGAGACGCAGGTGTGATGTCACCATCTTGTGGGCCGCTTCGGTGTCTTCTTTTTCCACCCAAGCCTTGGCCAGCATGTATTCTTCTTCAGGTTCCAGCAGCGGAAACTTGCGGATTTCCTGCATATAGCGGTTCAAGCCGCCTTCCGGCGTTGGTGCCGGCAGATTTGCATAGTTTGCCATGGTCTATCCCTTCGAGTTGCCCGATGTTTACGGGCTTAACATGGATATGGTAGGTGGCTAGCCCCGATTCAAGAGCTAAACCGATCAGTTCAGTCTTATATAGCCCGATCCGGGTGAAGGTTCGATGACACCAACGCATTCTCACAGGCTTGTGCACAACATTTCAGGGCTGCTGCTTTACCCCAATATGCTTAGTAAATCCTGCATGTCCTGCGGCAGAGGTGCCTCAAACCGCACCATTTCGCCCGTAACAGGGTGCTCAAACCCCAAAACGGCTGCATGCAGCGCCTGACGCGGAAACGCCTTGATCGCATCGGCAACGGCCTCGCTAAACGCTGCTTTGGGCAATTTTCGTTTGCCGCCATAGGTCGGGTCGCCAACCAGCCCGTGACCCGCATGGGCCATATGCACGCGAATCTGGTGGGTTCGGCCCGTTTCCAGCCAGCATTCCATCAAGGCCAGAACCGGCGGTGTGCCAAACCGTTCAACTGTGCGGGCGCGGGTAACGGCATGCCGCCCGCCCTGAAAAAACACCGCCTGGCGCTGCCGGTCTGTTTTGTGACGCGCCAGTTGGGTCGACAGTTTCAGGATATTACCCGGTTCAAAGGACGCACCCTTGATGCCGCGCAAACGCGGATCATTTGCATCAGGCACCCCGTAGACCAAGGCGCGGTAGTAGCGTTCAACGGTATGTTTCTCGAATTGCGCGGCCAGCCCATGATGTGCCGCATCAGATTTGGCGACAACCAGCAAACCGCTGGTTTCCTTGTCGATCCGGTGCACAATACCGGGCCGTTTCATGCCCCCCACACCCGACAGTGTATCACCGCAATGGGCCAGCAATGCATTTACCAGCGTGCCTGACGGCGTGCCGGGTGCGGGATGCACCACCATACCGGTCGGCTTGTTGATGACGATCAGATCATCATCTTCAAACACAACGTCCAGCGGGATCGCTTCGGGCAGGATATGGCTCTCTTCCGCCTGCTCTACTGTGATCTCGATCCGTGCCCCTTCGGCAACCTTGCCGCGCGGGTCGGACACAACCTGTCCGTCCACCTGAACCGCGCCCAGTTCGATCAATTTGGCAAGACGGGTGCGCGACAGGTTCGCGCCCTCTGGCACATCGCGTGCCAGCGCCTTATCAAGGCGCGGTGGCGGGGTTTCCGCCAAAGTGAAGATAACAGAGCGGTGCGACATGGATGATCCAATAGAGCCGGCAAACCTGCGGTTTCTGCGGCGGTTGGTGACGGTCCTGACCGCCGTTATGATTTGCGGTCTTCTAGTGATCATTGGCCTGTTTGTCACCCGTCTGGGTGTCACGCACTCCGCGATGCCCCTGCCAGAGACAATTACCCTGCCAGACGGGGCAACGGCGCAGGCCTTTACGCAAGCGGCGGACTGGTATGCGGTTGTGACAACCGGCAATCAGATTCTGATCTACAGCCGTGAAACCGGCAAACTGCGCCAAACAGTCACGCTAACCAAAGAATAGTGGGGATGGTACCGCCTCCCCGGCTTGAACGGGGGACCCCTGGTTCCACAAACCAGTGCTCTAACCAACTGAGCTAAGGCGGCACACGTGGGTGATTTAGCCAAGCGGGCCACAGATTGCAAGACCAAGAACGCCCTCAAAGAGTTATCGTCCAAGTCTGCTCCACATTGGGCTTTCCAAAGGAATGTACGGGCTTGCTATCCACCAGCGACCACCCCGCGCGCGCATAAAGCGCCCCTGCCGCGCGGTGGGATTCGTGGGTCCAGAGTTGCATATGTTGATAGCCCTGATCGCGCGCAAACCCCATACAGGTATCAAGCAACTGCCGCCCCAATCCCTGCCCGCGTGCCTGTGGCATCAACAGAAACAGGCGCAATTTGGCGATGTCATCCTCCAGCCGGACGCAAAAGATACTGCCCAGCCGCTGGTCCCCCTGCCAAGCAATCCACCCTGCTTCGCGCAGAGAATCATGATGCGCGAGGAAATCATCGACGATCTGCTCTACCAGCGCGCCAAAGCTGTCATCGAACCCTTCCTCGCGGGCATAGTGAAACCGGTGCTGTTCAATCAGCCAATCCCGATCCGCGACCCCGAATCTGCGTATTTCAATATCGTTCATTACCCAATCCTGCACTCAGCCTGCTTGCCTTTCAAGCGGCACCACGCTAGCGATAGCTCCCACCAGTCCGGAGGTTGCCATGGGCATCAATACTGAACGCGACATCGAAGCAAACCTGCAGATCGGCCCGACCGACAAAGGCATGGTGCGGCTTTTTATCGAGGGTCAAGGCTTTGAAATTCCGATGGATTTCACGGTTGAAGAAGCGCTTGAAATTGCGGAAGAGATCACAGCCGCTGCCAACCGCGTTGGCGGACGCCGCTAACCCCAGTCCGGCATCATGTCCGGGTCGCGCAGCAGATGCAGGCGGCGTGCGGCGTGAAATGCGAATTTCTGGATCATCACCTTGCGCCGCGCAGGGGCCAGTCTGGTTTCATCCGGCATCCGGATAATCTCGGCGCCATAGGCGTCCGCAATAATCAGCCCTGACTCGGCGGGCAACAGGTCGGTCGGGAACGCTTCGTCCACTGCCCAAAAATAGCGGTCGCCCCATTCCAGATAGCTCTGCCATTTGCAGTCTGACGTATAATCAGCCCGCGACGATTTGCATTCCACGATCCAGACCTCTCCCTTTGGGCCAAGCGCCATGACATCAACCCGCAGGCCCCGCGCGGGGACCAATTCCTCCACACAGGCAAACCCGTACTCCGCAAGATGTCGCGCCGTCCCACGCGCCAGCAATTGACCGGGTTGCAGCATCTGCGCGGGGGATTGCAGGTCATCATGAGGCATATCCAAACATACGAACATTTCATGAACATTGGCAAGAGTCTTCCCTCCGGATTGGTATTCTGCCCGCATCCGCCTATCTTGAGTGTCGGTGAGCAAGGGGTATGGCAATGGATGACGAGCACAAGATGACACAGGCCGAAGCGCGCGGTGTGCGCTATGCCCGCGAGCTTGAGGGGCATCTGGGCTGGCTCGACACTTTCTCGGGCACGGCGCTTGGCGTGTTGGCTGTGGCCTCGGGCATCTACACCTACCT
>JBARUV010000071.1:0-27120 GCA_049645905.1 Sulfitobacter sp. | reverse complement strand
GCCTCTTCGACGTTTTCGACCATCGGGAACAGCAGGGCAGGTACGCCCATGTCCAGCAAACGTTTCACCTTGACCGTGTCGTTCCAGTCAGGGCGCACAATAGGGGTTGTCGAGGTGGCTTCAAACGCCTGCAACTGACCTAAAAGGGAGGACAGCTCATTCGGTGAATGCTCCATATCCAGCAGCGCCCAGTCATAACCGGCGTGGGCTACGGCCTCGGCTGCATAGCTGTTTGAGAGGCTCACCCACAGGCCAACCTGTTGTTGACCCGCACGGATTGCGGAAAGGAACTTGTTTTCTTTGACTTTCATATGACCGCCTTTTCCATGAATTTTTCGCCCTTCTCGATGCGTTCGTACCCGAAGGGGGATAGATCAAGCGCGCGATATTCACCATGGGCAATCAGTTCGGCCACACCCCGACCCATTGCGGGGGATTGCTGTAATCCATGGCCGGAAAAGCCGTTCATCATCACGAAATTGCTGACCTTGGTGTGCCGTCCAATGATCGCGTTCTGGTCAAAGGTGTTGTACGCATAATGGCCCACCCATTCATTGATCACCTTGACCTGTTCAAAGGCCGGTACGCGGCTGGCGATGATCGGCCAGACTTTTTGCTGCCAGATTGAGTGGTCAAAGGCAAAATCGTCGTAGGCGGCATCCGGGTCGGTATCCGGCGGGCACCCCGCGAGATAGTATTTCCCTTCAGAGCGCATGTGCACGCCGGAGGGATCAATCGTCAGCGGCAGGTCGCGATCCAGCGGATTGGCGGCATCAAAGATAAAGGTATAGCGTTTGCGTGGCCGCACCGGCAGGTCGATCCCGGCCATGTTCGCGGTCGCATTGGCGCGCGGGCCAGAGCAGTTCACGACAGTGCCGCAGGCGATGGTTTGCCCTGATTTCAGGGTTACGCTGTCAACGCCGGTCTTGGCGGGGTTGAGCGACATGCCCACCACTTCGTCGTGAATGTATTCAACACCGTTTCGCCGTGCCATGCGTTTGAACCAGTCAAACATGGTGCCGCCGTCAAAATACCCTTCGTCGACAAGGTTGTGGTTGGCTGCGATGATGTCATCAAGCATGTAGAACGGATAGGTACCCGCAATTTCATCACGCGTCATATGTTTGGTTGCAGCCCCGAGCGAGGTCTGGATTTCCTGACTCTCTTTCAGCGTCTTGGCAAAGTCGGGCGTGTCGGCGAGATACAGATAGCCGAAGCTTTGCAAACTCAGATGCGGCACTTCGGGATCACCGCCCATGTAGGTGCGGAAGTTCTTGATGAATTCCGCCCCGAACTGGGAAACACGAATGTTCGCTTTGTTGGAAAACTGCTGTCGGATGCAGGAATTGGTGTGACTGGTTGAGGCAAACTGATACGTCGGGTCGCGTTCGACCACCAGCACCTTGCCGTCAAACCCTGCCATTTGGGTCAACCACCATGCCAGCGATGAGCCATAGATCGCGCCGCCCACAATCACGACGTCGTAACGGTCTTGTGCTGCGCTCATTCCACGTCCCCTTTTCCAAGGGCTTGCTGCACCTCGGCCACGTCCGCAGCACTCAACCCATAATCGGCCTGCGCGGATTGTGCGCTGATATATCCCCGCGCCAGATCGCGTTTGACCAAATCCGGATCACGCTCTGATACAGCGCCATATCCAGCGCCTCCGGGGAAGGCCATCAGCACCCGCTGTCCGTGCGGGACGAACTGTTTGCCTTTGCCCTTCATGGCCGTACCATCGCTGCGTGCAATTGTGGTGGGCGCACCATTCGCGCCGCCCTGACGGCCCCGCGCCGGGTGGTCGACGCGGTCGAACATGGCGGAGAAATCGAATTCATGCCCCTCAACCGCGCCCACTTCCATATATTGACCCAAACCGCCACGGCGCGCACCGGCACCGCCGGAATCGGGGCGCAGTTCCTTGCGCCAGATAATCACCGGACCTGCGTGTTCTGTCGCTTCTACCGGCATCGTCATCACGCCGGAGGGGAAGGCGGTGGCGTTCAGCCCGTCGTGTTCCGGGCGCGCGCCAGCACCGCCGGAATTGAACGCCAATACTTCGGAGCGCCGCGCATGGGCGGGCGCGGGCGCATCCGTACGGGGGCGTAGGGAGACCTGAAAATTGCACAGGCACCCCGCACCTTCGGCGGGCACCGTATTGGGCAGCAGTTGGTCAAATGCGGCATAAACCGTATCAGGGATCATGTGTCCGATCACATGGCGCAGGGCCACGGGCGCAGGGTGGACGGCGTTCACGATGGTGTTTTCCGGTGCCGTGATCACGAAAGGTTCCAATGATGCTGCGTTGTTCGGAATTTCCGGTGCCACTGCACATTTGAGGGCATAGCAGGCATAGGCCTTGGTATAGACCATCGGCACGTTGATGCCCTTGGGGTCAGGCGCTGATGTCCCGGCGAAGTCGGCTTTTATGCAGTCCTTCGCAATCTCCACCCTTACCTTTAGATCAATGGGTGTCGCGTAGCCGTCAATGCGTAACGCCCCCTCCGCAACGCCGTGGGGCAGGGCGTTTATTGCTTCCAACGTGGCACGGCGGGAATTTTCAAGGATAAAGGTGGCGATCCCAGAAAGGTCGGACAGGGAAAATTCGGCCATCATTTCCGACAGGCGACGCTGACCGATTTCATTGCAGGTCGCGAGTGCGTAGATATCTCCGATCAACTGATCCGGTTCGCGCACGTTGCCGCGCAGGATGTGGATGAGCGATCTGTCCACGTTTCCCTTGTGGGCGAATTTCATAATCGGGATATAGATGCCTTCTTCGTAGACCGAATTGGCATCCGCCCCAAAGCCACGCCCGCCCACATCAACGACATGCGCTGTGCAGGCAAAGAAGCCGACAAACTGCCCGTTATGAAATGACGGTGAAACGACGGTGATATCATGCAGGTGGCCCGTGCCCTCCCATGGGTCGTTGGTGATATAGATATCGTGTTCGTGGATATTCTCGCGCCCGATGCGGCGGATAAAGTGGGCGACGGCATCGGCCATCGCATTCACGTGCCCCGGTGTGCCAGTGACCGCTTGCGCCAACATCCGTCCGTCGGTGTCATAGACACCAGCCGACAGATCGCCGGCCTCGCGCACAGACGTGGAAAAGGCGGTACGGACAAGGGCTTGGGCCTGTTCCTCCACAACGGAGATCAGCCTGTTCCACATGACTTGATAGGCGACGGTCGAGGCGGTCATTCCGTGTCTCCCTTGATGGTTATGTCAATGCAGCCGTCGGGCTGACAGACGGCTTTGCGGCTTGCGGGAAGGATGATTGTGGTCTCGTCCTCAACAATCTTGGCGGGGAATGTGATGGAGTATCCCACTTGCAGGTTCTCGCGCCGATAGAGATATCCCGACATGAATTTACCCTCGGCAGGATCAAAGAACGAACATTTTCCATCTATCACCGCAACGCTGCTGCCGCCGTCCTGTGCGATGCGATCGACGGTTTCGGGCGGGGTCGTTGCATTGACGGACCAGACGGTGATCTCGATATCCATGCCCGCCACCGCACGCCCAAAAAGCTTGGTATATTCATCGATGAAGAGGGCTTTGAACGTTTCTGCGTCAGGGCGCATCGCCTGCGTTCCGGTCAGGCTGATCGGGATTTCCCAGCCTTGTCCCGTGTAGCGCATATAGACTTTGTACTGGGTCAGGATTTCGCTGCCCGCGTCACAGGTACGGACAAAACCTGTGGCTTCATCACGCAACTCAGACAGCAGGGACGTAATCGTATCGGGGGCAAAGGCAGACAGCCGCATATAGACGGAGCGGTTCGCCTCGAAACTGAAGGGCGCGCGCAGGAAACCGATGGCGGAGCCGACCCCCGCACCGGGGGGGATCAGGCAGCGGTCGATCCCCAGCTTTTCACAAAGCCGCGCCGCATGCAGCGGGGCCGCGCCACCAAAGGCTATCATCGTATATTCCGACAGGTCCTCTCCATTTTCGACCGCATGCACACGGGCGGCGTTGGCCATGTTTTCATCCACCACTTCGGTCAGGCCGAAAGCGGCGGTACGCGCATCCATATCAAGCGGCTTACCAAGGGTTTCTAACAGCGCCTTTTCCGCGCTGCTCTTGTCGAGCTTGATGCTGCCGCCTGCGAAATTATCCGCATCGAGCTTGCCCAGCATCAGATCGGCATCTGTCACTGCGGGGCATGTACCGCCGCGGTCATAACAGGCCGGGCCAGGCTCCGAGCCCGCACTTTCCGGTCCGACACGGATCTGGCGCAACCCGTCCACATGCGCCAGCGATCCGCCACCTGCGCCGATCTCTACCATGTCGATCACAGGGATCGAAATCGGCATGCCGGAACCTTTCTTGAAGCGGTAGGACCGCGCCACCTCGAACACCCGCGCG
This sequence comes from Sulfitobacter sp., assembly GCA_049645905.1. Taxonomy (GTDB): domain Bacteria; phylum Pseudomonadota; class Alphaproteobacteria; order Rhodobacterales; family Rhodobacteraceae; genus Sulfitobacter. Next base: position 22,746 of record JBARUV010000071.1, on the reverse strand, counting down.
GTTTTCGGGGTCTGATCCTTGATCAGGCAAATTTTGGCCGTCGTGCCGCCCATGTCGAAACTCAGTACCTTGTCGAGGCAGTAACGGGCGGCCAGTGTCGCGGCAAACACGGCGCCGCCTGCGGGGCCGCTTTCAACCAGACGCACGGGGAATTCGGCGGCACTTTCGATGGAGATAATACCGCCGCCGGAGTGCATCAGGAAGATCGGGCAATCCGCACCAGCCTCTTTCAGGCGTTGCCGCAACCTGCTGAGATAACTCTTCATCAGCGGCTTGATATAGGCGTTGGCAATGGTCGTGTTGAACCGCTCGTATTCGCGCATCTGGGGGGAAACGTCGCTCGACAGTGAGATCATTACATCGGGCAAGCGGGCCTCAAGCACCTCGCGCACCATACGTTCATGGGCGGGGTTGAGATAGCTGTGCAGGAATCCGACCGCGATGCTTTCATACTGCGCCTGAGCGAGATCGTCCGCGAGAGCTTCGATATCAGCACGCTCCAGCGCGATCAGCACCTTACCGTCTGCGCCGATACGTTCGGGCAAGGTATAGCGGCGCTGACGGGGCAATAGCGGTTCGGGCAATACAAGGTTCAGATCGTATTGTTCGAACCGCGATTCCGTGCGCATTTCGATCGTGTCGCGAAAACCTTGCGTGGTGATCAAGGCCGTTCTGGCCCCGCGCCGTTCGATCAGTGCGTTGGTGGCCAAGGTGGTGCCGTGAATGATCTGGGCGATTTTTTCGGGGGCAATACCAGCCTTGGCACAGACTTGCGAAAGACCGTCCAGTATCGCATTTTCGGGGGCTGTGTAGGTGGTTAGAACCTTGGTGGAATACTGGATTTCGCCGCGCTCCAACACCACGTCGGTGAAGGTGCCGCCGATATCGACCCCCAAGCGCCAGTTGTCTCGATCCATGCTGTTCCCCGATCTGATCGGTTCAGAAGTATCGCTGATGTGTGATCACGTCCAATTGTTCTTTTGAATTACAAGGATCACTTTTTATGATCTATCGAGGCGGCAATTTGAACGGCGGTCAACAGGAACGAAGGGGCGCTTTCCACTTCGAAACGTGCGGCAAACCGCAAGGGGTCAGGGCGCCAGTCGTAGGGCAGTTCAACCAGTGCGCCAGCAGAGACCGCGCTTTCCACCATCACGCGGGGCAGGCAGGCAATACCAAACCCATCAAGGGTCATTTGCAGGCAGGCGGACAGATTGCTGGACGGTACAAGGCGCGGTGCGGCAACACCCGAAGCGCTCACATGGGCGGCCAGTTGATCATAGGGCAGGGTCCCGCGTGCGTGGGTCAGGACAGGAAATTTTGTCAGGTCAGTTAATCGCAAAGGGGTGCGTGTGTCGATGTTCAGGGCGGGGCTTGCCGCCCAGATCAACGGATATTCGCCCAACGCAACCAATCCCGTGCTGCGCCGTTGGAACGGGCCGTTCTGGAACGTCAGGTCCAGCATGCGGCCAAACAATCCCGCGGAAAGGGAGGTGGAAACATCTACCGTCAGTTCAACCAGCACATTGGGCGCAGCTTCGCGCAGGGCACGCAGGAAATCGGGCAGCCATGTGTGGACAATCAGTTCGGTCACCCCCAAACGCAGCACGCCTTCGGTGAGGGCAGGATTGCCGGTTGCCGTCACCAGACCTTCGACAGCGCGTAGCACGGCGCGCGCATGCGGCAGCAGGGTTTCGCCCTTGGGCGTTAACCGGACCGAACCTGCATCCCGCGTCATCAGGCTGGTGTCCAACAGGGTTTCAAGGGCAGCGATATGGGCTGAGATATTGGGCTGGGTCGTGTTCAGTCTGGCTGCGGCACGCCGAAAGCTGCCGAGGTCGGCAACCTGCACAAAGGCGTCGATCTGTTTGAGCGTCGGTTTCAAGGTGCAAAGGGCGTCGCTATGGCGCGTCCCGGCAGTGCCAGACCGACCTGACCATAACATCCGTCTTCGCAGGACACGGTGGTGTTCGGCGAAAGGGCGACTGGACGATGGGACGCGCGCCCGTCTGCGTCTTGGGCGATACGTTCCAGTACCCACGTATCAATGCAGGCATAGGCCCCATTGGCGGAATCGAAGTTGACGATGATGTCTTGCATTTCCATGTGCCGGTTTCCTTGCCTGCGACGGCACCAATCCCCGAAGCTTAAGCAAGTCTGCGCGTGCTTGGAAGGTTAGAACACCGGACTTCGGTCTTGGACTTCATCTGGAAGCAGCGTATCCCCCGCGAAGAGAGGAACTGGCGGGCAATGTCGGCTTTCATTTGACTTTGACATTGCAAGCCGTAATTCTACGCCGACGTATAGGCCGTGCAGGGCCGTTTGACACCGTTTTTCCTTGCGGAGCCTATCACTTTATGGACCGGACCGAGATCGAAAATTTGATCGCCCGCGTGGCGCTCAAGGACCGAGCCGCATTTGACCTGCTATATGAACGCGTCAGCGCGAAACTATTCGGCGTGTGCCTGCGTGTGTTGAACAAACGGGCAGCAGCCGAGGATGCAGTGCAAGATACTTTTGTTAAAATATGGAATAACGCGGATCGCTACCGTGCGAACGGGTTGTCACCGATGACATGGTTGATCACCATTGCGCGCAATACGTCAATTGACCGCCTGCGTGCACGGCGCAAGGGCCATATGGATCTGAACACACCGGGTTTTGAACTGGTGGCACCCGATCCATCCCCCGAACAATACGCCGTTGCCAGTTCAGAGGCCGCCAGATTGAGCGGCTGCCTTGATACGCTTGAGGCGGACCGGGGAAGTGCGATCAGGGGGGCATATCTGGACGGCCAGAGCTATGCCGATCTGGCAGCGAAATTCAATGTCCCGCTCAACACGATGCGCACGTGGTTGCGCCGTGGGTTGATCGCCCTCAGGGAGTGTATGAGCCAGTGAGTGAGGACGTGCAAAACCCGGCTGAAGACGACGATTTTCTGGCCGTTGAATATGTGCTTGGTCTGTCTGACAGTGAAGCGTTGGAAGAGTGTATCAGGCGGTTGCGCAGCGACAGCGCCTTTGCCGCGCGTGTTGCAGGCTGGCAGGAACGCTGTGTCGCAATGACTGATGACATTGCGCCCGTGGCGCCCCGCAAAAAGGTAAAACAGGCGATTCTTGCCGAGCTGTTTCCCAAGAAATCGGTGCCCTTGCTGGATCGTCTTTGGGTCTGGAAGGGCTTCACAATCGCATCGCTGGTTTTGGCTGGCTATGTTGCCTTTCCGACATTGCGTCCATCCGATCCGGTTTTGCCTGACACGGTTTACGCGACACAGCTCAGGGGTGACAGTGCGCTTGAGGTGCTTGCCGTGCTTGACCCTGCGGGGGGCGAGATTGCGCTGCGCAGACTCGTGGGCGAAGCCCCGGATGGCCGCGTGCTGGAACTTTGGGCGATCCTGCCGGACCAGGCCCCCATTTCCCTGGGTGTTATTCCGCAAGGCGAGGCGGTGCGCGTGGCACTGCCCGAAGCGCTGGGCGCTGTTGCCACCCAGATCACGTTGGCCATTACGGATGAACCCCCCGGCGGCGCGCCGAATGGTGCGCCAACTGGTTCTGTAATGGCTGCCGGCGCAGTAAGCGAATTGTAAGGCGTTGACCTGAGCGCCCGCTCAGGGACAACCCATTGGCAGTTCTTGCTGTATTCGTCCGATCAGACACAGTTTTTTTACCGGACGACGAAACTTTAGTGACATTGAGCGCGTTTGTTCTTTGATCTCGCCATAATGATGTCGCGGTTGTGGGTCAGGTTGACTTCGGGGATTCGTCTCCGACCTCCACAACGTAACGATTTGATCTTTTTGTACTTCCCGGCATGCCTGTGGAGAGTGACCATTTTAACGAGTACGGAGGCGGTGCCTCCATTTTCAGAGTAGTTGCGGGGCCGGAGCTTATGCTTCGGCCCCGAAATTTTCGACTGTATCAAAACAGGCAGGAAAGCCAAACCTGCGGCACTGAATAGAGGATGGAATGAACTCACTCTCAGTCATCACGATGCTGCTCGGGCGCATTCTGCTGGCCGCACTGTTCGCGGCGGGGGCGGTGCAGAAATTCGTCTCTCCGACGGGGGCGCAAACCCTGTTGGCTGCACAGGGCTGGCCGACACTGCTCGTGTGGCCTGCGCTGGCGTTGAACGCGCTGGGTGCCATCAGCCTCGGGACCGGCATATTGATCACCCCGATGGCTTTGGTTCTGGCGCTCTATTGTATGGTGACGAGCCTGTTCCATTTTATTCCCCATGATCCTTGGCAGATGTCGATATTTGTAAAGAACTGGGCCATTTCAGGTGGACTACTGGTGCTTTTTGCACATCAACTGGACAGGGCTCGCGAGAAGTAGGTGTGTTCATAACCGATAGCGCTTTTTCGCAGAATGGCGCAAAGCGTCGTTTTCATGATTGAGAATCCGTGCGGAACACCGCATCCTGAGCAGATGAAAAGCCCCCTGATCGACAACCTGCAGTATGCCAACTTTTCCCCGGCGATTTTTGAACAGATGCGCGCAGGCGGGGTGGACGCGGTCCATGTCACCATCGCCTATCACGAAGTGTTCCGCGAAATGGTGTTGAACCTTGAGCGATGGAACCGCTGGTTCGAAGATCATCCTGACCTGATCTTTAAGGGTACGACTGCCGCCGACGTAGGTCATGCGCAGGAAACCGGACGCACGGCGATCTTTTTCGGGTTCCAGAATCCCAGTCCGATCGAAGACGACATCGGTTTGGTCGAAATCTGCCACCAGTTGGGCATCCGGTTTATGCAGCTGACCTACAACAACCAGTCGCTGCTGGCGACGGGTTGCTACGAGGAGGACGACACCGGCCTGACCCGCATGGGCCGCGAGGTGGTAACAGAGATGAACCGCGTCGGCATGGTGGTCGACATGAGCCATTCCGGCGAACGTTCCACACTGGAGGCGATCGCGCATTCCAGTCGCCCGATTGCGATAACCCACGCCAATCCGCATTGGTGGCACCCGGCCTTGCGCAACAAATCCGATACGGTGTTGTCGGCACTGACGCAAGCGGACGGTATGTTGGGGTTTTCTGTATATCCGCATCATCTTGCGGGCGGGTCCGACTGCACGCTGGAGAGCTTCTGCGCAATGATCGCTGAAGCTGCTGAACGCTATGGGGCGCAGCACCTCGGTATTGGCACGGACCTGTGTCAGGACCAACCTGACAGTATTGTTGAATGGATGCGCGTGGGCCGCTGGACCAAGGGCATAGATTACGGTGAAGGGTCGGCCAGCAACGCCGGCTTTCCGCCGATGCCGGCATGGTTCAAGGATAACCGAGATTTTGGCACCCTGCGCGACGGGCTGGTCAGGGCGGGGCTGTGTGTCGCGGATGTCGATGGTATCATGGGGGGCAACTGGCTTCGGTTTTACGAAAACGGCTTTGGACCCGCCTCATGAAGGATTTCACGCCCCCGCCTCAAGTGCCGCTGCGTGCCCCTGATGACGTGATGCGGCTGGCACGTATGGGGTCGATGTTTCCCACCCGCCTGTCGTTCTTGCGCAGCTTGATGCGCAGGCTGGCCGCAGAAAAGGTCAGCGTTGCACGCCCTGTCTGGGAAATGGACGCAGAGGGATTCGGCCACGCGGTCTATACGCTTGATTTGGGCGGACACAGCTATTCTCTGGTTGCCGTTTCTACAGATTTGCCCGCTGACATGCGTACCGACAGGGTAATCGCCACCGCTTGGGACAGCGCCTATGTGCTATATGACGGGGTGCCCAATTTGGGTGAAGTCGACCGGATTGTCGCAACTGCGCCAAAGCAGGAAGCCGCACGATTTACCGAACGCGACCTGATCCTAAGTCGGGCGAACAAATCCGTGCGCCTGTTCGAGAATGTGGTCACGTCGCTGCGCGAGGGTCGCCAGCCTGATACCGAAATGGTGCGCGATGTCGGCTACCTGATGCGCACCACGGCCGTTTACGGCAATGGCAAATTCGGCATCGCGGACCGCGCCGTGATTGAGGCCCGTCCGGGTCTGGAAGGGCCATTTGCCGCTGAAATGCTGACCGTCTGGCTGATCCGCCATTTTACGCATGATCTGGTCGAACATGTGGGTGGCGCGCCGTTGGATCCCGCGCTCAAGCGCCACCTTGGGATAGGCAATTCAACCGGCCTGGGCATGGCACCGTTTCTGGTGACGCACCCGGTGCTGCTGAACAACTGGATGCTGGCGCGTGAAACAGCGCTGGCGCGGGTGCGCGCTGTGGAATGGCTGGATGATGCGCAACAGCGGCGGATCGCAGCACTTGCCGACCGCGCAGCAATGCACCTTCAGGAATGGAATGTGCCTGACCCTGTGCATCAGGCGCGTATCGTCGCGCTTCGTGCGGATTGGGAAGTGGCGCGGGGCGCGTTGAACTTGGGTGCACAGCACGCTGTTGATGCTGCTATGCAGGGGGTTGCGAGCCAGTCGCTGGACGTGCAGGAACTCATGGCGGCGCTGCTGATCGAACCTTTTGGTGATCTGGTGGACGGGCTGTGCGAGTGCATGGGCGATCCGTTTGGCGCATTCTGCCCGCCACTGCGCTCGGCAGCGGCGATCAAGGCGGCGATTGAGGCTGATTTTGCTTGGGCGTTGAAGCCTGATTATGAAACGACCGATGCCTGCGGCCAGTTCTGGTACGTCTCCGAGGCCAAGCAGGAACCGCGTCTGGGCCTGCGTTTTCAAGAGGACGGTGCCGCCCTCGAAAGCCCGCTGGACATCGGTCGGCGCATCAAGGCGCTGTATAATGATCTGAAGGGGAATGGGGGAAGCGCGGCGGAAGTGCTTGCTGCTTGTCCCGAACACGGGCTGGCGATCAGCCGTGTGGAAATGGGTGCGCGCTATCCTTACGGCGAAATACGCGACAACCTGATTGCCGCTGATTGTCTGCCCATCGACATGCTGCGCTGCAAACTGTCGTTCTTTGGCGCGTCCAAATTCGACCCAAAGTCTGACCGCTGGACCCGCATCACCCTGTGTCAGGGTGCCCCGCTCGCACAGGATTTGCAGGATGGTGCGGACGACTGGTGGTTGCCTGTGTTTGCTGAATGACTTGGTCCGCAAATGAAGTGCAGGCACTCGCCGCTAAAGCCGCGCGCGGCGGCGGCGCACCGGCGGGGCAGGCTGCATCGTTCGGCCGCGCGGCGGTGATCCATCTCTGCGCAGATCGCCCCGCTGATGATCTGATATCAGCACTCGGTGCTTTGCCTGAGGGGCCGATTATGTCGCTGCCTCTGGCGCTAGCACAGGTGTTGGAAACAACGCAATGTCGCGGTCCTGTGAGGTGCGCGAGCGCCGCTCTTGCTCAAAGCTATTGCGAAACGCTGCCCTTTGCCCATGAGATTTCTTTGACGCCGGACGGCATGGATTTGTGTATTGAACTGACCCGGCCGGGTACACGCCGACCTGTCAAACGGGTTGCTCTTCCTGCGGACCTGATTGCGCTGCTTGACGATCTGGCATCGCGAATTTTGGTGCCTGAAAGCGACGCCTCACGCCGCGGCGGGGCAGGCGCGGGATTGACCGATAATGACTGACATCGTCAGGTTCCGCGCGGTTTGGCCCGTACCGTGGGATCGGCGACAGTAGGGTCTTCGGGCCAGGGATGGCGGGGATAGCGCCCGCGCATGTCTTTACGCACATCAGCATAGGACGTCGCCCAGAATCCCGGCAGGTCGGTGGTGACCTGAACCGGACGCTGCGCAGGAGACAGCAGCGTGATTTGCAAGGGCTGGCCGGCAATCAGCGGGTGCCGGGTCAGACCAAACAATTCCTGCAGGCGCAGGGCAATGGCGGGTTGTGCATCTGAATAATCAATTGGCACTTTGCGTCCCAAGGGGGTTTGGAAATGCGCAGGGGCCGCGTGCTCCAGCCTCTGGGTCTGCTCCCACGTAAGGCGTGCTTTTAGGGCGGGCAGCAGATCAAACCCTTTCCAGTCTGAGGCTGATTTCACACCGTTAAGATGGGGCAGGAGCCAGTCTTCCAGCTCTGCCATCAGGGCGTCATCGGAATAGTCCGGGAAACCGGCGTCAATGAGCCGGGCGCGCGACAAAAATCGCGCAGCGGCGGCGGATGGCACAAGGCCCAACTGGCGTACGCCGTCCAACATGGCCCGCGCGATCTGCTCTGCCGGTGCGTCGGGCCAGTTCTTGTCGGACAGGATCAACGCGCCAAAGCGTTCCTGCTGGCGGGTCTGAACGCGGTTCTCGCGCCGCGTCCAGTCGCAGACATCCTGCCACGTGATCTGATCCCTAAAGATATCGCGCAGGTCTGCTTCGCTGATGACGGCGGCCTGCCGGATACGCGCCTCGCGCGGGTCGCCGTCAAGGTCGGTCGCCACGATCAGGGTGGCGCCCGCAAGCGGATCCCCCAGCGGCATTACCGCCCCTTTACCGCCAGACAAAACATAGCGCGGCGCATCACCGTTACGCCGTTTGCCGATGCGGTCCGGATAGGCAAGTGCCGCCAGCACGCCGATGGTGTCAGGACCGTTCAGAGGTTGCCCGCGCCCAAGGCGTTTCGCCTCTTGGCGGATGCGGGCCAGCGTGGCGGGGTTTGCATCTGCGCGCTGCTGTTTGCCAGTCACCAGGTCCAGCCGCAGGGACAAATCGACGCTGGCACCGCGCAACGGGTCGCGGTCATTCAATAGTGCTGCAAGGGCAGGGGCGCGGGGTCCGCCTTTGGCCACCATATGGGCCAGTCGGGGGTGCAGTGGCAGCCGTGCCAAAGCACGGCCATGGGGGGTGATCCGCCCTGTAGCGTCCAACGCGCCAAGCATGTGCAGTACGGTGCGCGCTTCGGCCAGTCGACCCTCGTGCGGGGCCGTGACAAACCCCATGTCCTCCGCTGTGGCCCCCCAAAGGGCGAGTTCGAGGGCAAAGCCGGTCAGATCGCCCGCTTCGATTTCAGCAGGCGGAAAAGCCGCAAGTGCGCCTTCCTCGCCTTTGGTCCAGAGTTTGTAAGCGACCCCTTCGGTTATGCGCCCGGCGCGACCTGCCCGCTGGGTGGCTTCGGCGCGGGTCACGCGCTGGGTCACCAGCCGCGACATGCCGGAAGCTGGGTCAAACACCGCGCGTCGTGCCCGCCCTGCATCCACAACAATGGTGATCCCTTCGATGGTAAGGGATGTTTCCGCGATCGCTGTGGCGAGCACCACTTTGCGCCCTGACACGGCGGGCGCAATGGCGGCGCGCTGCGCCTTGAAATCCATCGCCCCGAACAGGGGCGCGATGGTGCAATCCTTTGGCGCTTGCGCTTTCAGCAGTGTTTCAACGCGCCTGATTTCCCCTTCGCCCGGTAGAAAAACAAGGACCGATCCGCCCGCCTCACCCAAGGCACGCAGCACCAGATCTGCAGTGGCATTCTCAAGGCGTTCCTTGCCGATAGGGCGATCGAGCCAGCGTGGTTCAACTGCAAAATTGCGCCCTTGCGAGGTGACAATCGGTGCGTCCATCAATGTCGCAACCGGGCCCGCATCAAGCGTGGCGGACATGGCAACAAGCAGAAGATCATCACGCAGCGCGCCTGCCACTTCAAGGCAGAGTGCGAGGCCCAGATCCGCATTCAGCGAGCGTTCATGGAATTCGTCAAAGATCACAGCCCCGATGCCGGGCAGGTCGGGTTTGTCCTGCAACATGCGAGTGAGGATGCCTTCGGTCACAACTTCTATGCGGGTGCCGGCGCTGATCGCCGAGGCCCCGCGCACACGGTACCCGACCGTTTCACCGGCCTTCTGTCCAAGCGTTTGCGCCATGCGTTCGGCGGCGGCCCGCGCAGCAAGGCGGCGGGGTTCGAGCATGAGGATTTTACCTGTGCACAGTCCCGCATCCAGCATGGCCAGCGGTACCCGCGTTGTCTTGCCCGCACCCGGCGGGGCTTGCAGCACCACGCGGCCGCGAGTGCGCAAGGCGGCGATCACTTGGGGCAGAACCGCATCAATGGGCAGGGCATCGGACATGAAGCCTTATCCGCGAAACCGCACAGCGCGCCAAGGGCAAGTCTGGACATTTCGGCAATCGGGGGCAAAAGATGCACGATGGATATAGACGATCTGGCAGCGCGCATCAGCGCAGGGGAACGCCGCGCACTCGCGCGCGCGATTACGCTAGTTGAATCAGGCCGTGCGGATCACCGCGCGGAGGCTGGTCGCCTGTTGGGGGCGCTGGACAGCGGCAGACAAGCCTTGCGCATCGGTTTGTCAGGCACGCCGGGCGTTGGTAAATCGACGTTTATCGAAAGCTTTGGCATGATGTTGATCGCGCAGGGCAAACGCGTTGCGGTGCTGGCGGTTGATCCATCCTCGGCGCGATCGGGCGGTTCCATACTGGGCGATAAAACCCGCATGGACCGATTGGCGCGCGAGCCAAACGCATTTATTCGGCCGTCCCCCAGCCAGACCCATCTGGGTGGTGTGGCGCGACGCACCCGCGAGGCAGTGCGGTTGTGCGAGGCGGCAGGTTTTGACGTGGTGCTGATCGAAACCGTGGGCGTAGGCCAGTCAGAAACCGTTGTCGCACAGATGTCAGACCTGTTCTTGTTATTGCTCGCCCCTGCGGGCGGGGACGAATTACAAGGCGTCAAACGCGGGATCATGGAGATGGCAGACATCATCGTGGTGAACAAGGCAGATGGAGATCTGAAGGCGACAGCAACACGCACCTGTGCGGATTATTCAGGGGCGCTGCGGTTGATGCGCAAGCGGCCACAGGACCCCGAAGGGTTTCCCAAGGCGCTGATGGTGTCTGCGCTCGAGGACAGTGGATTGGCCGAGGCATGGAAAGAAATGCAAGCGCTTGTCATGTGGCGGCGCGACCACGACATCTGGGACAAAACCCGCGCGCAACAGGCGCAATTCTGGTTTCATGAGGACGTGCGCCAACGCCTGTTGGCACCGCTTGACCGGGCCGAGGTCCGCGCAAAGCTGGACGCGCTTAGCGAAGAAGTGGCGCGCGGCGGGTCTGATCCGGCACTTGCCGCGCAGGATTTTGTGGACGGATTGCGGCGGTCCTAGCGCGCAGCCTTTGGGTGCGCGCGATTGTAGACTTCCATCAGGCGGGCGGTATCGACTGCCGTATAAGCCTGTGTGGTGGAGAGTGACGCATGGCCTAGCAATTCCTGAATGGCACGCAGATCCCCACCGGCATCCAATAGATGAGTGGCAAAGCTGTGGCGCATCGCATGGGGAGTGGCCGTCGCAGGCAGCCCCAGTTGCATGCGCGCGTCTGCCATGACCTTGGCAATGGCGCGTGCGCCTAGTGGCCCGCCGCGAATGGCGCGAAACAGTGGTCCGTCCCGTTCAAGCGGATGCGGGCAGGCGCGCAGATAGACGTCAACCGCGTCACGCGCGGCGGGCAGCACAGGCACAACGCGTTCCTTGCCGCCCTTGCCGACGATCCGCAGTGTCTCCGGCAGGGGCGCATCGGACCCTTTCAGGCCCAAAGCTTCTGAAATGCGCAGGCCGCAACCCCAGAGCAGCGTCAGAACGGCAACATCGCGCGCCGACACCCAAGGCCGGTCGGATTGTATTTCCACACAATCAATCAAGGCAGTGGCGGCGTCCACGGCCAACGGACGCGGCAGTTTCTTTTGAAATTTGGGCGAACGGGTGGACAGAACTGCGGTCGGTTCGAACCCTTCGCGTTCCGCCAGCCAGCGATAGAACGCTTTGACCGAAGATAATTTGCGCGCCATGGAGCGGGCGCCAACGCCATCTGCGCGGGTACGGGCCATCCAGCTGCGCATGTCCGAGATGGTAATGTGGGCCAATGCGCCCAAGCCTTGGGAATCAGCCTTGTGCACCGTCAGAAACGCCAGAAAATCTGTGACATCGCCAAGGTAGGCTGTCAGCGTATTTTCGGCAGCACCTTTCAGGGCGCGTTGTTGGGAGAGCCATGTAGACAGCGCGTCACGCGCAGCAGGGCTGATCAGACCGTAGGAACCAATATCGGGCGCGCCGGTCAAGACAACCATCGGCGCATGGCCCGTTCAAAGACCCCTGCGAAGAAAGCCAAAAGATCAGTACCGTGCTGCGGGCCGAACATATGCGGGTCTTCGGTGCCAAGAATCAACAGGCCCGGCAGGCGCCCCTTGCCGAAGTCAAGTTTCAGGCAGGCTTCGGAACGGATCCAGTCGGATTTTCCACCATAGATCACATCGAGTCCGTTTTGCACCCCGCGCAGGGTGACCTGACGCGGGCTGGAACCGCGGCCCTGCTGGATATAGGCGTCCACAAAACCGGGCTCCGACACGCTCAAGACATCGCCGAGGCGCTGGATCACCGGATCGTTGTCGTTTTGTGCGGATTCAAGCACCAGTTTGACCGCATCCACCCGCAGGATGTCGGCCACATCAGTGCCCAGATCGCGCAGAAAAGGTTCGAATTCTACAGGGTCCATCATCCGCAGAATGGCGCGGTGAATCTGGTTCGTTCCGGCGAGGTTTTCATAGGCTGCCGCGATAACATTGCGGTGGGTATCTTCAAGACGGTCCAGGCGGCTTTCAAGCCGGTCCATTGCGATGCCGCGCAGATCGACGATATTGCCACCCATCGCGTGTTCATTGGCACCGATCAGTGCCTGCATCACGTCGGTGTCGTCCAGTATCACATCGGGCCGTGAAATGATCGCCTCACGCAGGGCATCATCAATCTTGGGGCTGCTGCTCATATTTGTCTCTTGTTGGTTTTTTGTTTTCTAGCACCGTGCGGGCGGAATTGCTGCACCTGAATACCCCCACACCTCATTCGTGCCACAATTGTGACCTATAGGCGTCAGGAACAGAAGTTAACTGCGTGTTTCAATCCGGAGGGATGTCAGAGCGTGTCGAGCAATAACACAGAGCAGAAACCACAAAGCCCGCTGCCAGTACAACAGCGCACAAACCCGCTATTTCCGCTCAGCCCTGCGGCTGTGCGCGCACTGCTGGCGTTGGGGCAGGAACAAACCGCCTGACGGCACAAGCCTTCAAAAGCTGGTCTGGCCGTATTTTATGTACGGGCCGGAACATTGCCTGTTCTACCCGTACGTTACTGCTTTTCACTTGTCCCAACCGGACAAACTGACGACTCAGAGAATTTTCTGGCCGGTCTTGGCCCAGTCCTGCATGAACTGGTCCAATCCCTTGTCGGTCAGCGGGTGCATGGCCAGTTTCTTGATCACATCCGGTGGCGCGGTGATCACATCGGCACCGATGCGGGCGCAATCCTTGACGTGGTTGACCGACCGGATGGAGGCAGCAAGAATGTTGGTTTCGAAACCATAGTTGTCATAGATCGTGCGGATATCTTCGATCAAATCCATGCCATCAAGGTTGATATCATCCAGCCGCCCGATGAAGGGGGAGATGAACGTCGCCCCTGCCTTGGCCGCCAAAAGCGCCTGTGTGGCAGAGAAACAAAGCGTGACGTTGACCATTTTACCTTCGCCCGTCAATACCTTGCAGGCTTTCAGGCCATCCCACGTCAACGGTAGCTTGACGGTGATGTTCTCGGCAATCTCGGCCAGTTTGCGGCCTTCGGCAATCATCGCGTCGGATTCAAGTGCGACCACTTCGGCACTGACAGGGCCGGACACGATGGAACAAATCTCTTTGGTAACTTCCATGATGTCGCGTCCTGACTTCAGGATCAGCGAGGGGTTTGTTGTGACCCCGTCCACCATTCCCAGATCGTTCAGTTCTGCGATGGCGTCAATATCGGCGGTATCTACGAAAAACTTCATGGGACTTCCTTGCGCTTGGGCAGATGAGCGTTGATCTTGGGTTTAGCTTAACTGCTGGTGGGCTTAAACCCTGAAATCTTCTTCCCGACCCGGAGTCCCTGTTGGATTACCCTGAATTTTTTGACCACGGCGATCTGGTCAGTGTGCTGACAACCCAGCCGCTGGGTCGGGCGCTTGATTACAAAGCACCGGAGGGCGGTTGCCACCTGGGCGCATTTGTCGAGGTGCCATTGGGCCCGCGCAAGGTGCTGGGTGTGATCTGGGGCAAAGGTGCGGGCGATTATGACTATGCCAAAGTGCGCCATGTAATCCGTGTGCTTGACGTGGCCCCGATGCGTGGTGAGATGCGTGATTTTCTCGCCCGGGCTGCTGCCTATACGCTGACGCCGATGCCCGCGATGTTGCGGCTGGCAACCCGCGCACCGGGCTTGGGCGATCCGCCATCGATGCGCAAAGTCTATCGGCGCGGCGAGGGCGAGCCTGACCGCGTGACAAAGGCACGCACGCAGGTCTTGAACACATTAAGCGAATACGGAGAACTGTCGTTCACCCTGAAGGAACTGGCCGAGATGGCGGGAGTGACGTCCTCGGTTGTTAAGGGGCTGGTAAAACAAGGCGTCGTTTTCGAAGAGGATTCGCCACGCGATCTGCCGTTTCCACGGCTTGACCCCGATCTGCCCGGTAAAGAGCTGACGGCGCATCAAGCGGCGGGTGCCGCAACCCTTGCTGACGCCGTACGGTCTGAAACCTACGGAACGACATTGCTGCGCGGAGTCACAGGGTCCGGCAAAACCGAGGTCTATCTGGAAGCGGTCGCCGCGGCCCTCAAAGCAGGTCGGCAGGCACTTGTATTGTTGCCGGAGATTGCCTTGACCGAGCAGTTTCTGACCCGTGTGCAGGAACGGTTCGGCGCAAAACCTGCCGAGTGGCATTCAGGGGCCACCATGACGGAGCGCCGCCGCATCTGGCGGATGGTCGGCCAAGGCAATGCCGGATTGGTGATCGGTGCGCGTTCGGCGCTGTTTTTGCCGTATCAGAACCTTGGTTTGATCGTTGTCGATGAAGAACACGATACTTCTTATAAACAAGAGGATGGGGTGCTGTATAACGCCCGCGACATGGCCGTTTTGCGCGCGTCGATCTGCGGGGCGCAGGTGGTTCTGGCCTCGGCGACACCCAGCTTGGAAAGCTGGGCAAACGCGCAGGCGGGCAAATACCGTAAACTGGAACTGATGTCGCGCTTCGGGCCTGCCGTGATGCCACAAATGGGTGCCATTGATATGCGCGCTGAAGGGTTGGCAAGTGACCGGTGGGTGTCGCCCACGTTGCAGGGTGAGGTCAACAAACGGCTGGAAAAGGGCGAACAGGCGATGTTGTTCATCAACCGCCGTGGCTATGCGCCGATCACATTGTGTCGTGCCTGCGGGCATCAGGTGGGCTGCGATGATTGCGATGCGCGCATGGTGGAGCACCGTTTTCTCAAACGCCTCGTGTGCCACCAATGCGGCGAGACCAAACCGATGCCAACTGTGTGTCCGTCTTGTAACGCAGAAGACCGTCTCGCGGCTGTCGGCCCCGGCGTGGAGCGGTTGGGCGAAGAGGCGCGGGCGCTATGGCCGGAGGCGCGGATCGCCGTCTTATCGTCTGACATGTATGGCTCTGCACGCGCGCTAAAGGCCGAGATTGCGGGCATTGCAGAGGGGGCAGCAGATATCATCATCGGCACGCAACTGGTGGCAAAGGGGCATAATTTTCCCAATCTGACATTGGTGGGTGTGATAGATGCCGACCTCGGGCTGATGGGGTCTGACCTGCGGGCGGCAGAACGGACGTTTCAACTGATGCGGCAGGTCGCGGGCCGGGCCGGACGGGCAGAGGCACCCGGGACAGCGTTGCTGCAGACCTATCAGCCGGAACACCCTGTTATCCGGGCGATTCTGGCGGGGGACGAGGAAGCTTTCTGGACCGCAGAGGCCAAGGAACGCGAACAGGCGGGTGTGCCGCCCTACGGCAGGATGGCAGGCATCATCCTGAGCAGTCCTGATGTAGCACAGGCGTTTGATGCGGGCAATTTTCTGGCCCGCAACGACGGCGCGTTGCGCCGGGTCGGCGCGCAGGTGTTCGGGCCTGCGCCCGCCCCGATCGCCCGGGTGCGGGGGCGCCACCGCGTGCGGTTGCTGGTCAAGGCGGACAAGACCGTCCCCTTGCAAGAGGCGCTGGCGAAGTGGATTTCGCAGGTGAAGCTGAAGGGTGATCTGCGGCTGGCAGTAGATATTGATCCGCAGAGTTTTTACTAGTTTTTGGACTGTTACGGAACGATTGTCGTTGGTGCGTCAGTCGTCCAAAACGAACATCAATAAATGTGATGGTTTTCAAAACAAATATTCGTTTTACTAATATGAATGAATTTCCTATCTGTCCGGTCATACCCCGTACCACTCCGGCCGGGGGAAACGAAAGGAATGAAAATGGCTGTTATAGAATTCTATCCAAATGCACCCGCGCCACGTTTTGAAGGGCTGTCGCTCCGTGCATCCTTTGCGGTCGGACTTGTCCTTGCCGCTTTGCTGATCTGGATTGCACAGGCGGCACCAAATCCGCCATCCGAGCTTGACTGGCACGGCAATGCAGGGCGGGTTCAAACCGCGCTTTGATCCGTTACCCGAAACGGTCCGGCACTGTGATAGACCTCACGTGCCGGACCGCACATTTTGCGTCTCGTCAATCGGTTCGCAGCGGCGTATTGCAAACGGATGGCAAAATACATCACTCTGGAAGACGCAAAAGACCTGCCAATCTGGCGCAGGCCAATCGCGTTGTTGTTTCTGATGGCGCTGGCAATGCCGATTGCCTTTTTCACGTGGTACGCGTTGCTCAACAACTTTGTGAAAGAAGTCGCGACCTTTGACGGGGCCGACATCGGGTTGTTGCATACGATCCGAGAAATTCCCGGTTTCATGTCTTTTCTGGTGATTTTCATCATCATAATGATCCGCGAGCAGATATTCGGATTGGTTTCACTGATCCTGTTGGGGTTGGCGACGGCGTTGACAGCGCAATTTCCGCAACTGACCGGCATCATGATACTGACCTTCATCAGTTCGCTTGGCTTTCATTATTACGAGACAGTGAACCAGTCTCTGCAATTGCAGTGGCTGCCCAAGGATCGCGCGCCGCAGATCCTTGGGATGTTGCTGGCCGCCGGATCAGCAGCGACGTTCTGTGTCTATTTTGTGATTATGATCCTGTGGGAACCCTGGGGCCTGACCTATAATGGTGTGTTCATGGCAGGAGGCGGTATCACAGCTGCTATCGCGGTTTTTGCTCTTGTGGCCTATCCGCAGTTCGAAAGCCCGCATCCTCAAGTCAAGCGCATGGTCCTGCGCCGCAAGTACTGGCTGTATTACGCGTTGCAGTTCATGGCCGGTGCGCGGCGCCAGATTTTCATGGTGTTCGCAGGGTTTATGATGGTCGAAAAATTCGGCTTTGCGGTGCATGAGGTTGCCGGCCTGTATCTGATCAATCTGGTGATCAATATGGCCGTGGCCCCGTTTCTGGGCGTGCTTGTCGCGCGATTTGGTGAACGTAACGCACTATTGGTGGAATATATCGGGTTGGTGATCGTGTTCCTGATGTACGGCGCGGTCTATTTTTATGACCTCGGGTTTATGGTGGCAGCGGTTCTTTATGTGATCGACCACATGTTTTTCGGCCTCGCGTTGGCGCTCAAGACCTATTTCCAAAAGATCGGAGAGCCGGGGGATATGGCACCGACTGCCGCGGTTGCCTTTACGATCAACCATATCGCGGCGGTATTTCTGCCGGTGATGCTGGGCCTGTTGTGGCTGGTGTCGCCTGCGGCAGTGTTCTTTCTTGCCGCAGGGATGGCAGGTGTGTCGCTGATGCTGGCCCTGCTAATTCCGCGCCATCCGGTGCAAGGCAACGAAACGGTTTTCAGCGCCCGCATCCCGCAAGTGGCCGAGTAGCATCTTGAGCGGCGGGCGTTTCCTCACGGGCTCCACGATGGGGCATGTGGTGCGCATGACCACTACAGGGGCTCTGGGCATTACGTTTGTGTTTCTGGTGGATGCGGCCAACCTGTTGTGGTTGTCACAACTGGGCGATGCGCGGCTGGTGGCGGCCATCGGATTTGCCTACGCGATCCAGTTCTTTTCGGTTTCCATTGCGGTTGGGCTGATGATTGCCGCTACTGCCGTGATTTCACGCAGTATCGGCGAAGGTCAGCGCGACCGCGCGCGCAGGCAGGCGGGCGCGGCGATTGTCGTGGCTGCAAGCACGCTGACGGTTGTTTCCAGCCTGATTGTTACGTTCCGGCATGATTTGATAGCCCTTGCGGGGGCAGAAGGAGAAACCGCACGGCTGGCGGCGCGGTATCTGGCGATCACGATGTTTTCGCTAATCCCGATGTCGATGGCGCTGATCTGCTCCGGCGCGTTGCGCGCGGATGGCTATGGCGCCAAGGCAATGTATGTAACAATGTTTTCGGGCCTTTTGCTGATGGTATTGGACCCGTTCCTGATTTACGGCCTGGGCTGGGGGCTGGACGGGGCTGCGATCGGGCTGGTGCTGTTCCGGTTCTGCCTGATGGGTTTGGGTTTCTATTTTGCGGTTTACCAGATGCGGCTGATCGCGCGTCCCCGTGTCAGCACCTTGCGCAATATCGCGGGCCCTTATCTGGCTGTTGCCCTGCCCGCGATTGCGACGCAGATGTCCACACCTCTGGGCAATTACCTGCTGACAATCGTGATGTCCCGTTTCGGGGATGATGCGGTGGCGGCCTGGGCGGTAGTGGCGCGCCTCACAGTGCTTGTGTTTGGCGGTATCTTTGCGCTTTCCGGCGCAATTGGCGGCATCTTTGGGCAGAACTTTGGCGCGGGCCAGCTCGCCCGCGTGCGCAGCACCTACCTGAACGCGCTGGTATTCTGTGCAATCTATACACTGGTGGCGTGGGTATTGCTGTTTTCTGCGACGCCCTATGTGGTTCTGGCGTTCGGTCTGTCGGGACAGGGGGCGGAGGTGATCAAAGCCTTTACCTCGGTCGGGGTGGGGGCGTTTATCTTTCTTGGGGCGCTGTTCGTAACCAACGCTGCGTTCAACAATCTGGGCAGACCGGGGCGCGCAACCATACTTAACTGGGTCAAGGACGGCGTCCTCAGCTATCCTGCCGCGACGTGGTTTGCATTATCGTTCGGGTCGGTCGGGGTGATCTATGGGCAGGCGCTGGCGGGGGCAGTGATGGGCATTCTGGCGGGTGTCTGGGGCTGGTACTATGTCAAAGGGCTCGGGGAGGTGGAACCAGCAACACTTGACCCAGAGACTATAGCGCCCTACCCGAACCCCGACAGATACCGGAGACGCTGATGACCACCTTCACTGCTTTGACAACCCTGATGGGGCGCGATCCGGCCTATGCGCTGGGCGACGCGATGGAGCGGCTTGTGCCGGAACCTACAGGCGTAGGGGTCTTTGAAGTCGAGGACGGGTCCGGGCTTTGGGAAGTCGGCGGCTATTTCGAAGCGGCCCCCGATGAGGCGGGGCTGGCCGTTTTGGCAGCGGCAATGGGGGCGAAACCCTTTGTTGTCTCAGAACTGCCCGAAACCGACTGGGTGGCCCATGTGCGCCGCGAATTGGCGCCGGTGGAGGCGGGACGGTTCTTTGTCTACGGAAGCCATGATGCAGACAAGGTGCCCGCGGGGTGCGAGCCGCTGCTGATTGAGGCCGCGATGGCATTCGGAACCGGCCACCACGGGACCACGCTGGGGTGCCTGCGTGCGCTGGATCGTCTGGCCACCGACGGTTTTGTGGGTCATCGAGTTGTCGACATCGGCTGCGGCACGGCCGTACTGGCGATGGCGGCGGCGCGCATCTGGCCTGAAACGGTTCTGGCCAGCGATATCGACGAAGTCGCGGTAGACGTTGCGCGCGCGAACGTGACCGCAAACGGGCTGGACGGGCGCGTGACCTGCGTGGAAGCGGCTGGGTTTGACAATACCATACTGGCGCTTGCTGCTCCCTTTGACCTGATCTTTGCCAATATCCTGAAGGGGCCGTTGCTGGCGCTGGCCGAGGACATGGCAGGGGTCTTGCAATCAGGTGGCTATGCGATTCTTTCGGGTATCCTGAACGAACAGGCAGACGAAGTGTGGCAGCATTATTCATCGGTCGGCATCAATCTTGTGCATCGCGATAGCATTGGTGACTGGACCACACTTACGTTGTCCAAGTAACCTCCCGCCATGCGTGAAAAAGCCGCATTTCCCCCTGAATTGAGGCGAATTGGCCCGGTTTGCCTAGATTCCGTCACATTTTTTGACTAGACCTATTTGCAACAACGGTGGGGGCCGATTGTTGGAGAGAATACCGCCATGGTTGAGACCAAAGCCCAGTTTATCAACCGCTTGAACAAGCATGGCCTCAAGCGCGCCAAGCAGGGGCGTGGGTTCAGCACCATGATCGGACGGGATGGCCTCATCACCGTCAAGCTTAAGCGCTCGCGCGGCAGACTTCCTGTGATGGGCATCTTCATGCTGGCTGCCGGGTTTATCGGCTTCAAGGCTTTCATGCTCGCGGCTGTTGGTCCGGTGACCTACAACGAGCGTCTGGCCAAGCTGGATGCAGGCACAAAAATCGAAAAGGTCGGCGCCAAAGTTATGGCCATTGATCCCATGACCGCTGCACTGGCTGATTTTGCCGGACCGGTGATCCGCTGATCGTCTCGCGAACCGGCTATTTTCCGGCGGGTCCAGCGTGTAGAATTCGTTCGCTTAAAGAGTAACTCTCCAAGACAAAAAAAGCCGCGCTCTGGTTGTACCAGGCGCGGCTTTATCTATCTGGTGTGGCGTGGCCGTTAGGCTGCGCCGCTTGGCCTTAGCGGATCAGGTTGGAATGTCCAACGTTGTCGATGTCGCCACGGATCAGGCCGATATCTTCCAATTCACGGTCTGTCAGTCCGCTCAGCGCTTTGCGTGTTACGCGAGCGTCGTTCCATGACACGACTGAAGCGAGCATGTTCGAGAAGAAAGAAGAAACGAAAGATACGGCTGCGTTGGAGCCATATGCGGTGCGGGATGTGTCGAAAGCTGCCATTTGAGCCGTCCTCGTGTTTAAATGTTATGCTGGTTTCTCCAGCGGTGTACGGGGCACTTAGGCCCCCGTGAGTGACCTTGCAATTGCTGGATTTGCATGTGTGCTCTGCGCTGGGCGCATGGGTCGCAATACTGCTAAGGTGCCATAAATTATACATAAAACTGACGTCAGGGCATGTCGATTTCGGTCGAGGGAACGGCGCAAATGGACGGGTTGCGACCATTGCGACACAATGAGGTCGGACTTGTGCTGAAAATTCGAAACACTTGGCGAATGTTCGCGTTTCGTGCTACTGCGTCGGAAAAGCAACAAAACAGGCGGGCGAGGGCAGATGATACGGGTAATCGGGATTGATCCGGGATTGCGCAACCTTGGTTGGGGCGTGATTGACGTTGCCGGATCAAAGATTTCGCATGTCGCAAATGGTGTTTGCCGCTCTGAAGGGGCGGAGTTGGCACAGCGGCTTTTGTCACTGCATGCGCAGTTGACCCGCGTTTTTGCAACCTATCGGCCGCAGGCGGCTGCGGTTGAGCAGACCTTTGTTAACAAGGACGGGGCTGGCACGCTCAAGCTTGGTCAGGCGCGTGGCATTGCTATGCTGGTGCCGGCACAGGCTGGGTTAAGCGTGGGTGAGTACGCTCCCAACACGGTCAAGAAAACGGTTGTCGGGGTCGGTCATGCCGACAAGGGGCAGGTTGCACATATGGTCCGCATGCAAATGCCCGGCGTGGAAATCGCAGGGCCGGATGCAGCGGACGCGCTCGCGATTGCGATCTGTCATGCCCATCACGGCGGGGCCAGTGCGCTGCCGACGGCTGTGGCAAAGGCCATCGCATGATCGGCAAGATCACAGGCAGGGTTGATTACCGCGCGCCGGATCATGTGCTGGTTGATGTGCGCGGGGTGGGTTATCTGGTTTATTGTTCCGACCGCACGATGGCGGCCTTGCCCGCAGTCGGAGAGGTGGTCGCGCTGTTTACCGATCTGTTGGTGCGCGAGGACAATCTACAGCTTTTCGGATTTCAGACCTTGGCGGAAAAGGAATGGCACCGGTTGCTGACGTCTGTTCAGGGGGTCGGAGCGAAGGCGTCATTGGCTATTCTGGGAACTTTGGGACCGGACGGCGTGAGCCGGGCGATTGCTCTTGGCGATTGGAATGCGGTCAAGGCAGCCAAAGGCATCGGTCCCAAGATCGCACAACGCATTGTACTGGATCTCAAGGACAAGGCCCCGGGCGTGATGGCAATGGCGGGCACTATGGCGCAAGCGCAGGGTGTTGAGGCGGTCGAAGTAATCGAGCGCGTTGCCCCGTCAAAGACGCCACAGCCCCCGCCGAATGCCTCAGCGCAGTCCGAGGCGCTGTCAGCTTTGGCCAACCTCGGCTATGGCCCCGGCGATGCGGCAGGTGCGGTGGCGCAAGCAGGCGGGGACCTGCCGGAGGCGGATACCCCCACGCTGATCCGCGCCGCGTTGAAACTGCTGGCACCTAAAGGCTAGGGTATGCGCATCGCGCCCCTCAAAGCACACTTTGCAGGTAAAAGATGACAGAGATTGACCCGACCGTCCGGCCAGAGCCGATGCCAGAGGATTTTGACCGCGCGTTGCGTCCGCAAATGCTGGACGAATTTGTCGGGCAGGCCGAGGCGCGCTCAAACCTGCGGGTGTTTATCCAATCGGCCAAACAACGCGGCGAAGCGATGGATCATACGCTGTTTCACGGCCCTCCCGGTTTGGGGAAAACCACCCTTGCCCAGATCATGGCGCGAGAACTGGGTGTCGGGTTTCGCATGACGTCCGGCCCGGTGCTGGCCAAAGCCGGTGATCTCGCGGCGATTCTGACTAATCTCGAAGCGCGCGATGTCTTGTTTATCGACGAAATCCACCGGCTGAACCCGGCGGTCGAGGAGGTGCTGTACCCTGCGC
>JBARUV010000070.1:0-10971 GCA_049645905.1 Sulfitobacter sp. | reverse complement strand
ATGTCGCTCTGTAAACGGCGCTTCTTGAGGGCGGTAACCATAGGAAATTCATACCCTGCCGAATGATGCTTTAATTCTTAACACCTAGCATGGACGAGTAAACTGAACCACCGAGAATTAGAGGATCACTTTGATCTCATACCCGTAGAGCGCGCAGGCGATCCCTGCCATTACGCTTTTTGTGTCCCAAACCAGCGCGCTTATGCACGCTGGCCCGCTTTTCCGATCGCCGCACGTCCTCACTCTGGTCGTGCAGCGGCAGGGCGTGGCGTTGATACTGCACAGTGCAAGGCAAGCGCGTTTGGCGAAGCCTTTGAGCTGGCAAGCGCTTGTGCGTGGGGCGACGAGGCGTTGATTTCTGCGACTGAACGCGAGATCGGGCCGAACGCTCTGTCACCGGAGGCATTGAACGGGTTCTCGTCACGCCAGATCGCCAACCGCGCAGCATGGAACGCCTCACCCTTCGCCAAGCTGGACTGGTGTCCGCCGCCTTTAGATGCCCCACAGCCTATCGACTGGATGAGCGCCTCCCTTTTATCGGGCAAGACCTGCTTCGTCCCCGCTGATTTTGTGCTTGTGGGGCGCAAAAATCCGGGCGACGCGAGCGCCGTGTCGATTGCGACAACATCCGGTTGTGCATCTGGTGAAACCGCTGACGCTGCCAGGCTTAGGGCACTCCTTGAATTGATCGAGCGGGATGCGGTTGGACAGTGGTGGTATCGTCAAATTCCGCGCCCGCAGGTTCCGTTCCAATGTCTAAACCTCCCGGATGAAATATCGGCCTATCTTGCGCAACGCGAACGACAAACCGTCATCCTCAACCTGACGAGCGAATTGTGTGTCCCGGTGTTTGCCGCTCTGTCTTACGAACCCGATGGAACAGCGCTGGCCGTCGGTTTTGGCTGCGATCCCAGCCTTTTCCGGGCAGGTTGTTCGGCTGTAACCGAACTTTTCCAAACTGAAATTGGGCTTTCACAACGCCAACACCAAGACGACCCGTTACTTGAGATCTGGCTGCGCGACGCAACGCGGGACAATTTGCCGATTTCGCACGCGCCGGCAATCACCACTGATTCACCAACCAGCGGGCTTGAAGACCTCGTTGAGAGCCTGACGAAACAGGGAAAGGTTTGCGCATTTGTCGACCTCTCGCGCCCGGAATTCGGAACTCATGTCTTTCGCGCGATTGTACCGGGAATGTGGTCGGACAAACCGCGTTTTGCTGGTTTCGAGCGCATGGGCATGGCGGAACCAAGGCATTTTCTGCCTCTGCTGGTCTGAAATAAAACGCTGGAAACCGCAAACGCTGGACCTTCATCACCGAAAGTGACGAGCCCACATCTCAAAAAAAATCTTCCCGGATTTTGAAACTTTTGGGCATCACCCACGTGAGGATTAATAGTTATTAATATTTTGAGGAATAATAGTATGATCAAGTATCTTTTGGGGGCCTTTGCCCTCGCCGTAGCTTTGTCCGCCGCCACAGTTTCTGTGGGTCAAGAGGCCAAACCGCAAGACAGTCTCAAGGTATTCTTCGACACCGGCAGTTCCCAGATCAACTCTGAGCAGCAGGTTGTTCTGGATCAGGCCGCGCGGCTGTTTCGCGAGGGCAATCCCATTGTCATGATTGTGTCGGGCGTGGCGGACACCGTTGGCGAGCCAGCTAAAAACCTGAGATTATCATTGGAGCGCGCCGAGGCCGTCGCCGAAGGCCTTAGCGCACGCGGCATTCCAACCGAGCGACTTCAGGTATTGGGACGAGGCGTAAGTGAACTTGAAGTGGAAACCGCGAGCGGCGTCCCGGAGGAGCAAAACCGTGTGGCCGAAATCACATGGCGGTGACACGGACTGGACCCATTTTCGGACTTGTCCTTTCCTTCGCGCTGGCCGCCTTCCCTGTCGACGCGATTGGGCCGAACGCAACCTCCGAAGACATAGATCACTTGCTCGAGGATGCTGAAAATGGATCGTTGTACGCACAAATGCAATTGGGCATTGCCTACGATCTTGGATGGGGTGCCCCGCTTGATAAGGCCGAGGCACTTCGCTGGTATCGGGAAGCTGCCGAAGGGGGTGATCCGGATGGTCAATTCAATCTGGCAGTGATGTATGATGCCGGACTTGGCTCGGTGGAACGCGATGCAATATCTGCGGCTACGTGGTACACGCGGGCGGCTGCAAACGGGATGACCCGCGCGCAATACAACCTCGGCTTGATGTATGAATCCGGCGACGGGATTGAGCGAAATATCGACCTTGCGATGGTCTGGTTCCAACGGGCCGCAGAAAAATTACCTGCCGCAAAGCAGAAATTGGACGTATTGAAACCGGAGGTTGGTGAAATCCGCCGCTTTGTTGCACCCAAGACGTTGTTTGGCGGCCTTGTGGAGATCGGTGGCGGGCTGTTTGCTGAACTGGTCTGGACAGCTGTACCAGGGCCCGTCGATACACAATTTCTGGTCGAGGTGGTTGGCTGGGACCCGCTCAAGATCAACTGGTCTAGGCAGCGGTTTTCGCAAACTACAGACGCTTCAGGTGTGGTGTCGGCCCCCCTTCCCAATGCTCCCGCTTATGCATGGCGCGTCAGCAGGGTGGAATTGGCCACCAATCGATACGCCGCGTCACCTTGGCAACAATTCGGCGCCTCCAGTGCGCCGTTTCTGCCCGATGATACGGTGCCACAGAAGTTTGAAAAATTGAACGCGCAACCCGAAGATGTCGCGCGAGAACTGCTGCAAAAATTACTCGAATGACTTTTATACGCGGTTGATCTTTAGATCCGCAGCAAGAAACACTGGCTGGCGGCCTGAGCTCAAAACGCTCTGAGGTCTTTCATGGTTTTCGATTTCTTGACTGCACCATTAACCTCGCGCCAGACGGGTCTGTAGGGGACCACACTCAAGCCCGACACAATCGAGTTATTTGTAGTTAGATTGTTTCGGATCGCCCAATTTACGCCACTTTTTACAAGCAAAATCGGTCCAAGTGAAAGTAAGAGCGGCAATTCTTCAAAATTGTGCGCTGTGAAGACGGAGATTGAGATGAAAATTCTGGCGGTTGATGACGATCCGATTATTCTGGAATTGTTGTCGCAGTTTGTCGAAGCATTTGGC
This sequence comes from Sulfitobacter sp., assembly GCA_049645905.1. Classification (GTDB taxonomy): domain Bacteria; phylum Pseudomonadota; class Alphaproteobacteria; order Rhodobacterales; family Rhodobacteraceae; genus Sulfitobacter. The sequence goes on along the minus strand of JBARUV010000070.1, from coordinate 7,858 downwards.
GATCATGAACTGGTCACTGCAGAATCCGGTGCGGAAGCTTTGAAGCTGTGCAATTCGTCCGCAACAAGCGAGTTTGACTGCTTCCTGTTCGATATACAAATGCCGGAAATTGACGGCATCATGCTGACGCAAGAGATCCGGAAGATCAGCAAACATGCCGACACACCTATTCTGATGCTCACTGCAATGTCTGACAAGCGCTATGTGGATGCAGCATTTGCCGCAGGCGCCACGGACTACATCACAAAGCCGTTCGAGGTTTCCGAGTTGCGGGGGCGTTTAGGCCTCGTCGAAGGACTTTTGGAGGCACGCGGATCACGCACAAAAAATTCTTTTGCGGACGCAGCTGAGAATAATGCCGGAGAGGTCCAGCCCAAAGACACACTGGAACTCCATGAGCCCCTTTCGATCTATGATGTTGAAAACGTGATCGAATATCTGGCGATGGAAAACTACGTCGCCCATCTGACGAAAAGCGCGTTGTTTGGGTCTTCAACTTTTGCCTTCTCGATCCGGCAAATCGAAAAGCTTCACAAGGATCTTTCGGCTTTCGAATTCTACAGTTTGGTCTCGGATGTTGCTGAAGTGATTTCGGACGCACTGACGGGGCGGCAGTTCCTGATGTCATATGCCGGGAACGGGACATTCGTCTGCGTCACCGAAAGCGGATGGCGCCCTGATACCAACGCGTTGATGGATATTGTGAACCTGACATTGTCACGGACAGAACTTTACGACAACGCTGGCACGCGCCTGCAACCGCGCGTGAGCGCGGGTGAGCCGACCCGGCTGATATGGAAATCCGGTAGCACCGTGATGGAAGCTGTGTCTGCCGCCCATACGTCAGCCGAATGCGCAAGTGCAGCACATGAACGCGGCCTCAAAGACTTCTGGTTGGTGGAGAGACGGGCATGAAAGATCTGATCGAAGAATTGCCGGGATTGGCCAAGATCAGGGCGAAGTTCATTGTTCTGCTTGGCGAAAGGCAAATGACAATTGCAAAGCACGCAATCGCAGCCTGGGACGGTCAAACGGTTGCCGAGGTAAACGGCAATCTCGAAGCCGCGCAATACGTGCTGCACCAGATCGCAGGCAGCGCCGGATCACTGGGGCTGGCAGAGTTCGGCAAAGTTGCGCAGGCCTGCGAAGAAAGCATTATCAACCACCTTGAAGGGCCGGATTCTGATCTGGCACTTTGTCCCGAAGCGATCGCGAGCCATTTGAACCGTTTCGTTGCGGAATGTCAGCTCTTGATTGATGCGCCCGCCTGACGAAATCGTCTGGTTTCAGCATTCTGAAAGCAATTATACGGCTCCGCCAGCAGAACGCATGGCGGCTTTGATCTGATCACCGAGGGTCATCGGATCAAAAGGTTTGCTGATAACGTCAGCGGCGCCGATCTCGCGAAGCTCTTCTATTTCGGCATGTTGCGCACGTGCTGTCATAAAAATTGCGGGGACACTGACCAACGCTGGCTTCAGCCTCATTTGCTCAAGTGTTTGTCGCCCGGTCATGCCCGGCATCATCATATCAAGCAGCACCACGTCAGGCACATAATCCACAACCTGCGCCAATGCCTCTTCACCTGAACTGCATTGTATCACATTAAATTCTCCCGAAAGAGAAAGTGCCATGTGGGCAATTTCACGGATATCAGGGTCGTCCTCTACGTGGAGTAGATTTATCATCCGCTATCTCTCTCTATGAAGCAGAGCTTTGAAGCACTTTATCATCAGTGGCTTCAACCGCAATAGCGGGGTCCGGCAGGATGAAATAGAAGGTGGAACCGATACCTTCGGAAGTGTCAAAGCCGATTGTTCCGCCAAGGTTCTCGATAATGGTCTTGCAAATATTCAGGCCAAGGCCGGTGCCGCCTTTTGAAGCACGATCCGAATTGGACAGATCCGCAAACCGTTCGAATATCTTGTATCGGTCATCCACCGGAATACCGGCGCCCTCGTCCATGACCGACACGCGCACCTGACCTTCTTCACGTTTCACGATGATCAGAATACGGTCATTAGGTTTTGAAAACTTGTATGCATTTGACAGGAAATTCGTCAGAACCTGCATGAAGCGATTGGGATCGGTTCTGAAAGGCACGGGGCTTTCGGTTCCAAGAACTTCGACGGTCACACCGAAACGCTGTTGCAGCAAGCTGTTTGCCTGATCCGCCTCTCTCACGAGATCTGCCAGATCAACGTCTTTCATATCGAAATCCATTTGACCGTTAGAGATTTTCTCGAGATCAAGAATGTCATTGAGGATCAGAATGAGCCGGTCGGCATTGCGATGGGCAATTTCCAGCAACCCCAATGCTTTTTCAGGTATCTCGCCTGCGGACCCGGAAAGCAAAAGGCCCATCGCACCCTTGATCGAGGTGAGGGGGGAGCGCAATTCGTGGCTGACTGTGGAGACAAAGCTCGACTTGCGGCGATCCTGTTCGATCCGATCGGAAATATCGCTGATCACAACCAGATAGCGTTCGGATTTGTCGGCGCCAGTAACAAACTTAATGCTCACATGGGCCGGTATTTTCATGAATTCGGTTTCAAGGTGGGTCGACCGGCCACCGGACTCTTTTAGCGCGCGACAGGCCTGCACGATACGTGCGGCCCCTTCATCCCGTTCAATTTCGCAAAGGGATCTATTGGACCTGGGATCGCCATTCCATCCCAGCCGCGTTGTCGCAGACCTGTTCAGGTAGCTGAATGTTTCGGTTTCAGAATCTATAATCCAGATATCATCCCGCAGTTCATAGAGTGTCTGGGCCGTATGTTGTTCAGCGATCAGCTGGTTGGTTTGTGTCACGTCCGTGCGCGCAGAGATCGAACCAACCCATTTTCCTGAAGCATCAATCAAAGGCATGATTGTCGCTTTGGTATGAAAAGTGCTGCCGTCGGCGCGTCTTAGAGGTGTTTCACCTTGCCAGATTTCACCCCGTACCAGAGTGCCGCGAATTTCCGCTGTCAGGTCCTGTGACGCGGGATCGTAGAGGTGCTGGACCGGTTTGCCGATCAACTGCTCACGGTTATACCCTGTCAGCTGCAGCAACTGATCATTTACCTCGGTAATAATGTTGTTGTGGTCAACGATGTTCACAATGGCATGGGTGTTGAATGCTTCAAGTTGCTGGGACATTGACAGCGAGGTTCGACGGGCATTGATCTGCGCCGCGCGTTTGGCCATTGCGGCTTGGGTTAGCCCGGCAATTGCGATCGCACCAAAAACCGGCACAACCTCTGCCGCGGGGCCTGACATGACCGCTGACGCGGACACATACCAACCAGTTGCCAGTGCGCTTCCTAACGCAAATGCGACCCCGGACCTATCTTTCAACTCTTTCGCTGACAATTGTTCACCCTCGTTTACCGCGCGGCTTTGATGACTTGAACGTATTTGGACTAAAATTTAACAAATCGAGCGTTACTTACTCGTGAGGGAGTAATCGGGCATCTTTATGGCAAACCTTCAGAAAATTGGTGTTTGTTTGTCTGTGACATTCAAGAGGCAATCGACTGGCACTGACTGACAGACTCAACAACCGCAGCAATATCAGATCGACCTTTGGTCATATTTGCAAACAGTCGGGAATCGCGGACTCTTGCGCCATCTGCGGAAAGAGCAATTATGTTCGCACAGGGGTGCCTTTTCACGATCTCGTCAAGAAGGGTTCCTGAATCCCCGTCGGGCAGGCTCCAGTCCAGAATGACAACATCATAGTCATGACAGCCGATCTTGCTTTGCGCTTCGGCTATGGAGGCAGCATGGGTGACGTCCACAAAACTGCGCAATCCCGCAGCGACGATTTCAGCAAAGTCGTGGTCATCTTCGATGTGCAAGAGCGAGATTTTAGGCTTGTTTTCATTGTGTTCAAATTGGATTGCCTCGCGCTTGGGCCGGACAGCATCCGATGCGATGGGGATCGTAAACCAGAACACGGTCACGCCACCGGGGATGCTCTCAAACCCGATCTGGCCGTTTTGCCTGTCTACGATCTGGCGGCTGATGTTAAGCCCAAGGCCGGTGCCGCCTTTGGCGCGTGTATCGGAACTGTCTGCCTGACTGAAGGCCTTGAATATACTTGATTTGAAGTGATCAGGCACGCCTGCCCCGCGGTTCTGAACATAGACAATGGCTTTTTCACCAACCTGTTCCGCTTTGATCAAAACTTCCGTATCAACTTCAGAGTATTTGCAGGCATTGGAAATGAGATTGGTCAAAACCTGACTGGTCCGGCCCGGATCCGCATGCACCAGAAGCCCGTCATCTGCCACATCAATACGGATCTGGTTCTTATGTGTTATCGCAAAAGGCGACATTTCTTTGGAAACATCTTCAATAACAGTTTTCAGATCAATATTTTCAATCTCGAAGGTTATTTCACCGGAAGAGATCTTCTCCAGATCAAGAATATCGTTCACGATATCTGTGAGACGGGTCGCGTTGGAACTTGCTATTTCGATCAGGCGGCTCTGTGCGGGTGTCATCGCAAGGTCGCTGGACGCAGCGATCAGGCCAAGCGCGCCTTTGATCGACGTCAGCGGTGTGCGCAGTTCATGGCTGACTGTTGAAACAAATTCGTCCTTGAGTCGGCCAAGTTTCTTCTGGTCAGTGATATCGTTGATCTGCGCGATAAAGAAATAACGGTTTTCGTTCTTGTCAAAGAACCAGGAGATGTTCAGCAAGCCCCACTTTTCAATCCCGTCCGCATGTAAAAAGCGATGCTCCTGCGCGTAAATGGCCTCTGTCCCCTCGGAAAGCATATTGCTGACATCCCGGTATATGGCCTTCACGTCTTCATCAGGCAAAAGATCGGCCAAACGGGCCGTATCCAATAGCTCAGCTTCTGTCTTGCCCGACAAGACACAGAACGCATCGTTGATGCCGGTGAACCTGCCCTGATCGTCCATCACGGCCATGCCGACCGGGGCAGATCGCAGAACCCGACGGAACTGCTGCTCACTGGACTCAAGCGCATTCCGGTCGTGACGCAATGCGGTAACGTCGGTTTGCGTACCGATAAGGCGCAACCCTTTCCCGTTTTCATCCCGTTCGACGACAACGGCATCAGACCGCATCCAGCGCCACTGTTCATGGCCGAAACTGACGCGGTATTCAGCGATTGATCTTTCGGTTTGGCCGTCAATGCACCGTTTGTCTGCATCCGCCAGTATCGCACGATCATCGGGATGAATGCGCGAAATGAAAGCACTTTGAGTGTCCATCCAATTACAATCGCCGTCAAAACCCATGATCCGGCACCATGTCTCGGATACTTCGGACCGTTGGGACACGAGGTCGATATCAAAAACACCGATTTCGGCACCTTGCAGTGCCATATCGTACAGGCTTTTTGTGCGCTCCAGTTCACGTTGCATTTTCGATTGCATCGTCAGATCGCGAACAATCGCGGTAACACGCCGCACCTTGTCAGCGGTGAACCATTCGTTCCGCTGGATATACAGCGTAAGCGGCTCGCCCGCCTTTGTAGTACCGATAGCATTGTGAATACCGTGCCCGCGCTCCTCTACTTCTCGCGCAATGGCATCAAAGCGCAACCCTTCCAGATCTTCTTTGGCATAGCCAAAACAACTCAGGGCAGCCTGGTTTGCAAAAAGCACCTTGTCGTGCTCATCCAACAGGAACATGGCACCAACCGCATTTTCGAAAACCGACCGGTTTTCCTCTTTGCGGGCCTGCGCCTGCCTATCGCGCAACTCCGCAAGCTCGCGCAACGCGTCGCTGCGCACGCGCATGCTCCGCAGCATGAAAAGCAACAGTGCAGAGGCAAGAAGACCGACGATCAGTATTGTCAGCGGTTGATAGGTAAAAAACGCCCGGTCAAAAAAAGGTGTGCTGTTAAATTTCAATGTCCATGTTCGGCCAAAATGCTGGATTTCATAGACAGATTGATATTTTCCGGCTTTGGTTTCTGTGCCCGCGTCCCCAAAAATAAACTCCGATTGTTCAGGGATGGTGCCATCAAAGACCTGAAGCTGGTATCCTTTGCCTTGGCTTGCTGTCAGGTTCGAAATAAGGTTTTCGGCGATAAAAGGCGCATATACCCAACCTCTGAATTCCCCCCTGCCCGTCTCACCTGCGTCCGGTTTGAAGGTTGGCAGCAACAGCAGGAAGCCCGGAAGCGGTCCCGCATGCTGAACGAGGTCAATGGGGTGGGTAAGTTGGACAGTTCCGGAATCACGCGCCAATTCGAGGATCTTGGTGCGCCGTGGTTCGAAAGTCACATCAAGCCCGAGTGCTGGTGCGTTCTGCGCAAGCGGCGCGATGTATTTTACGATATAGTGCTGTCTTGAATCCGTGAGTTTGCGCAGGGTAAAATTTGACTGGCCTTCGGCCCGTACCTGTTCAGTGAAACGGGTCACCGCCCCGTCCTCGACCTGCGCGATAAATCCGATGCCGCTGATACCGGGAAGCATCTCGTCGATCCTGAGCGATGCAACGTAGTTCTCGAAATCCTGGGCAGTGACCAGATCCGACGCATCAAGAAAAGCCGCAGTCCCCGTCAGGCTCAGGAGATAGGTCTGGATACGGGTCTTGAGGACTTTTACACCGTCTTCGGTCAGGCGTCTAAATTCACCATTTGCCGCTGCAGTGTTGTTATGACTGCTGGCGAGGAAAAGGCTCCCCGTGATCAAAACGCATATGACAGCGAGCACAATTTCTAGTTGCTTGAACAAAAGCCTGCCTCTACAACGCTGCAACGCAACGCCCTACACTACTACATCGGACTTGTCAGATCCGCTCAACATTCGGGAACTCTTTTTACCGGCTCCCTTATAAGTTGTTAACTTGTTACTTTGCACCGATCAACTCAAAGTTGCCAGTCCTGCCGCCTGAGTGCGCCTGAATGAAGCCTGACCCAAGGGCATGCAAGGTGTATTCCTTCAAATAATCTGCAAAAATGTGAGTGGTTTGCAATGCGTTGCAGACATGACCTACTTTTCTGCAAAATTTCTCTGAAAGGTTGTGTTCGGGAACAACTGGTAGCAAACAGGACAATATAGTCTTGTTGCAGTGTGGAGACCGGACATGAAAATTCTGGCGATCGACGACGATCCAATCATCCTGGATCTTCTTAATCAGTTTTTGGCGAGCATCGGCGTTCACGAGTTGACGACAGCTGAGTCAGGGCAGGATGCAATCGACCTTTTAGAGCGTGAAAATGGAACAGCATTCGACTGCTTTCTGGTAGACATTCAAATGCCGGAAATGGACGGTGTCGAACTTACCAAACGCATCAGGTCGTTCGAAAAATATCTGGACACACCGGTGGTGATGCTGACGGCGATGTCCGAAAAACGATATATTGACGCCGCATTTGCCGCAGGTGCCACCGACTACGTCACAAAACCCTTCGAGCTTACCGAACTCAAAGCCCGACTGACACTCCTCGACGAATTGGTCCAGAAACGGCGGTTGTCCAGCCCTCGATCCGGCCTGTCGGACGACGGAACCGACGCGTCAGACAGTGGCGAGATCGAACTCTTCCAGCCGGTGACAATCCGCGGCGTAAGTACCGTGATCGACCATGTGGCGATGGCGAACTATGTCAGCCAACTTTCGCGGGGTGCCCTGTTCGGCTCAACGAGCTTCGCCTTTGCGGTGCGCCGGATCGAGGGGTTTCATAGCTCATTGAACAAATCTGACTACCTCGATTTGCTGTCGGTCGTGGCCCAGGTCGTTTCGGAAACACTAAGCAGCCATCAGTTTTTGATGTCCTATGCCGGGAACGGCATATTCGTCTGTGTCGCCGAGCAAGGCTGGCGCCCCGATCTTGAAGAGGTGAGGGACACCGTCAATCTGTCATTCGCGCAAAGAGAAATCCGCTCTCACA
>JBARUV010000069.1:0-1942 GCA_049645905.1 Sulfitobacter sp. | reverse complement strand
TGCGGGCCAACGGCCAGCAAGGCGTTGGCATGGGCGTCATTCGGCAGGCGACATCGAACACGCTGGAAATCTCGCGCGATGTGCGGGCCGTCATCGAAGACCTGAACCGGACCTTGCCGGATGATGTGAACATCTTTGTGACCTCGGATGACGCGACCTTTATCTCGGGCTCCATCGAAGAGGTGCTCAAGACCCTCGGGATCGCGGTGGTGATCGTGGTTGCCGTGATCTTTCTGTTTCTGCGCGATGTGCGCGCCACACTGATCCCGACCCTGACCCTGCCTGTGGCATTGATCGGGACGTTGGCAGCAATCTATCTGGTGGGGTTCTCGATCAACATTCTCACCCTGCTTGCGCTGGTGCTGGCGACGGGCATGGTGGTCGATGACGCCATCGTTGTGCTGGAAAATATCGTGCGCCAGAGGGCCGCCGGTATGGGGCCACGGGCCGCTGCGGTGAACGGCGCGTCACAGGTGTTTTTTGCCGTTGTGACCACCACCGCGACGCTTGCAGCGGTGTTCGTGCCGCTGTCGTTCCTGCCGGGACAGGCGGGCGGGCTGTTCCGCGAATTCGGGTTCACCCTTGCCATGGCGGTTCTTTTGTCATCGGTCGTGGCGCTGAGCCTCTGTCCGGTTCTGGCCAGCCGGTTGCTGACAAAGGAAAAACCCCGGAACCCGCGCGGCCCGATGGTCTGGCTGGGTAACAGGCTGGTGCGGCTCTACGAGGCGACGTTGCGGGGCGCGCTGGAAATGCCCTTTGTGGTGCTGCTGGTTGCTTTCTTTGTGGCGGCCACGGCCGTGCTGGTGGCAGGCGGCATCCGGCAGGAATTGACCCCGCCGGAGGACCGCGCGGTCGCCCTGCTGAGAGTGACGGCACCGCCGGGCGTTTCGCTGGATTACACCCAGTCCAAGATGCGCCAGATCGAGGATCTGATCACGCCGCTCCAGCAGAACGGCGAAGTCACCAATATATTCTCGATCAGCGGGTTCGGCGCGGATAATCGCGGATTTATGGTGTTCACGCTCGCCAAGTGGGAGGATCGCGACCGCGGCCAGCAGGACATCGTGGCCGAGATCAACGGCAAGCTGCGCAGCGTCATCGGTGTGCGGGCGTTTGCGATCCAGCCCAACTCTCTGGGTATCCGGGGGGCGGGCAGGGGGCTTGCCTTTGCGATCACCGGCGACAGCTATGAACAGCTCGCCGAGGTGGCCCAGACAATGGTTGACCGGATGCGCGAGGTTCCCGGCATGGGGCAGGTGCAGCTGGAATACGAACAGACCCAGCCGCAATTGTTCGTTCAGATTGATCGTGCCCTCGCGGCAGATCTCGGCATCGATATCACCGGTCTGGGGCAGGCATTGCAGGCGGTACTGGACGGGCGCAGGGTCGCGTCGGTCTTTATCGACGACAAGAGTTATGACGTGCAGATGCTGTCGACGTCGGATCCGGTCAACGATCCCGGCGATCTGGAAAATGTGTTTGTGCAGACGGGGCAGGGCCAGATGGTTCCGCTGTCCAGCTTTGTGACCCTGCAAGAGCGCGCGGTAGCGCCCGAGCTTGACCGTGAAGGGCAGAACCGTTCTGTCGAATTGTCAGCGGGCCTGACGCCGGAAATGTCACTGGGGGATGCGTTTGTCGAGGTTCAGCGTATCGGGCAAGAGGTGTTGGCCGAAGAGAACCGGCTTGTCCCGCTGGCAGAGGCGGCGACGCTGGACCAGACCAACGGCGGGATGTTCGTGACCTTCGGTTTCGCCATCCTCGTGGTGTTTCTGGTGTTGTCCGCACAATTCGAAAGCTTCATTTCAGCGATCGTGGTGATGTCGACGGTGCCATTGGGATTTGCCTGTGCGGTGTTTGCCCTGCTGATGACGGGGCAAAGTCTGAACGTCTATAGCCAGATCGGGCTGGTCATGCTGATCGGGATCATGGCCAAGAACGGCAT
>JBARUV010000068.1:0-10717 GCA_049645905.1 Sulfitobacter sp. | reverse complement strand
ACCGGGCATTTCGGCTGCCATATGATAGACCTCGCGCGCCCGGGCGATGGGAATACCAAACTTGTTCTCTGATTTGCCAGTGGCAATCTTGGCGTGGGTTTTGGCGTCAACATCGGGGTTCACCCGGATTGTGATCGGGGCAACAAGGCCCATCGACCGTGCAGTCGCGTCCAGCACAACCATCTCCGGTTCGCTTTCGACGTTGAACTGCCGGATGCCCCCTTCCAGTGCCAACCGGATTTCCGCTGCCGTCTTGCCGACACCTGAAAACACGATCCGCTCACCGGGAACGCCGGCCGCTTTGGCGCGCAGGTACTCACCCGCCGAAACAACGTCCATCCCCGCACCCGCATCCGCCAAAGTCCGCAAGACCGCCTGATTGGAATTGGCTTTCATGGCGTAGCAGACCAGATGATCCATCCCTTCCAGCGCCTCGTCGAACAAACGATAGTGCCGCAGCAGCGTCGCGGTGGAATACACATAGAACGGCGTGCCGACGGCGGCGGCAATCTCTGCCACCGGCACATCTTCGGCGAACAATGCACCGTTGCGATACAGGAAATGATCCATCTCTTTTTGGCCTTAAATACCCAATTCCACTTTAGCGGACTGGCGCGGTCCTTAGAAAAAGATACAGCGGCAGGCCACAGGAAACCCCAATACAGAACGTGGCGGGAATGGCAATCAGCGCGCGCCAGTTGCGCCGCACAGCAACCTCGGCAAGGATCCAGATGGTCAGGGTGACAGCCGCAATCGTCAGATCCCAGACCAGCCCGCTGCTTGCTGCATTGGCATGCCAGGCATCCACCATCACCATGATATCAACGCCATTGGCCTGAAACCATTGCACGAAATAGTACATCGGGTGGATGGCACCCCAGACCGCCAGAGCCAGATATATTATCCGCAACGCAGACATTTCAGAACTGTTTGACCACGCCGACATTGGCATGGCCCGTGATATGCACACCGGGTTCATAGTTGGACGGGATTTGGCGCGTATCCGATCGGCCCGCGGGTGTCTTGTCAGGATCCGGCGTGCCGCACCCCGCCAACGCGACGAGCGCCAGCGTCATCAGCGCCGCGACCCTCACACACCCAATCCAAGATTGACGGAAAACGGCCCGCGCCGCAGTCCGACGTTGGTCCCGACCGAAACGCCACTACTGCTTAACGTTACATTCGTGTTTGCAGAGGGCTGCACCGGTTCCCCATCTGCACCACACCCCGCCAACAGCAGGCCTGCGCCCAGGATCAAAGGCAGTCTCATGCTAAGATTTCCCTCCATCTGGCAATCTGGGACCGCACCTGCGTCGGCGCGGTTCCCCCGTAAGACATGCGCGAGTTTACAGAGTTTTCAACACCAAGCACGGTGAAAACATCCGTCGTTATCCCTGCATGTACCGACTGCATCTGTTCCAACGTCAGATCAGGCAGATCACATCCCTGATTTTCGGCCATCCCGACCAACGTTCCGGTTATATGGTGTGCGTCGCGAAACGGTAGGCCCAACGCGCGCACCAACCAGTCCGCGAGATCGGTCGCAGTGGAAAATCCGTTGCCAGCCGCAGCGGCAAGGCTCTCGCGGTTTGCGGTCATATCGCGTACCATGCCCTCCATCGCGGCCATCGCCAGCATCCAGTTGTCCGCCGCGTCAAAAACTTGTTCCTTGTCTTCCTGCATGTCCTTGGAATAGGCCAGCGGCAGCCCCTTCATCACCATCATCAACGCCGTATTTGCCCCGAAAATACGGCCCACTTTGGCGCGGATCAACTCTGCGGCGTCCGGGTTTTTCTTTTGTGGCATGATGCTTGATCCGGTAGAAAAACGATCACTCAATGCGACAAACCGGAACTGTGCTGAAGACCATATCACCAATTCCTCGGCAAAGCGGCTGAGGTGCATCGCCGAGATCGACGCGCACGACAGAAACTCCAGCGCGAAATCGCGGTCACTGACCGCGTCGAGTGAATTGGCCGAGGGGCGGTCAAATCCCAGCGCCTGCGCCGTCATATCCCGATCAATTGGAAAGGACGTGCCTGCGAGTGCCGCTGCCCCCAAGGGGCTTTCGTTCATCCGCACCCGCGCATCGCGCACACGGCTCAGGTCGCGCCCGAACATTTCGACATAGGCCATCATATGATGGCCCCAGGTGACGGGTTGTGCCGTTTGCAGATGGGTAAATCCCGGCATGACCCAATCGGCCCCTGCCTCTGCCTGCGCCAGCAACGCCTGAATAAGCGCAGTCAGACCGCCCTCGGCGGCATCCAACTGGTCGCGCACCCAGAGTTTGAAATCTGTCGCCACCTGATCGTTACGCGACCGGCCTGTGTGCAAACGTCCCGCTGGTTCACCGATAAGATCTTTCAGACGCGCTTCCACATTCATATGAATGTCTTCCAGCGCTGTAGAATATTGAAACTTTCCACCCTCGATCTCTGACAAGATTGTGAGCAGCCCTTCCCGTATCGCTTCAGCGTCGCTATCACTTAGGATACCTGTGGCCGCCAGCATGGCGGCATGGGCACGCGACCCGGCGATGTCCTGTGCGGCCATCCGCTTGTCAAACCCGATTGAGGCATTGATCGCCTCCATGATCGCGTCTGGACCGGCGGCAAAACGGCCACCCCACATCTTGTTGCTGGTCGTGTCTGTCATGTGAAAAACCCTTGGAGGGAAGAATGAGAATTCTGGCGCTGCTGGTGATGTATACGGCCCTGAGCATGGGTGCAAACCCTGCAAGTGCGGACACTGCTGACCTTCTGGGCCTGCGCGCGGGTGACATGAAGAAACTTGTGATCCATGAAAGCCCCGTCGCCACGTCGGACGCCGCTTTCATTCTTGAGGATGATGGTGGTCAGGGCACCCTTGCCGATTATCGCGGCAAATATATCCTGCTGAATTTCTGGGCCACGTGGTGCGCGCCTTGCCGCAAGGAAATGCCGCAGATCAACGCGCTGCAAAAAGAATTCGGCGGCGATGATTTCGAAGTTCTAACCATCGCGTCGGGCCGCAATTCACCCGAAGGAATCAAGCGTTTCTTTGCCGAAGCGGGCGTGGACAGCCTGCCCCGCCATCAGGATCCCAAACAGGCACTGGCCAGCCAGATGGGTATTTTCGGCCTGCCAATTACTGTTATCATTGATCCTGAAGGGCGCGAAATTGCCCGTCTGCGCGGGGATGCAGAATGGGACAGCGACAGCGCCAGAGCGATCATCAAAGCCTTGATTGCGCAACGCAGCGAAAGTTAAGTCCGCAGAATTTTCAAGGAAATCGTCCTCAGGCCGCGTGGGTCAGGATCGCCGCCTCGGACGCCGACAGGCTGCGTCGCGCAAAGGCCCCGTAGGTATGTGGATCAAACTCCAACTGGGGAAGTTTAACCAACAGTCGCTTGCGATCCGTTTCATCCAAAGCGTCCAGCGCAGCAGAGGCGGGATGGAAACTTTCCGTTTCGACGCCATTGGCCCAGAGCACCTGATGGCTCTCGAACAACAGGTGGATATAGGTCACTTCAGGCAGGGTGTGATCGATCCGGATACTCCCGCCATTCACCAGATCTTTGGCTGCGACCAATACTTCCGGCGTGTTGAACAGATCACGGGCCGCATCTCCGGTGAGCAGGATGCGGTGTTGCGGGGAAACCAACAATTCCTCATCCGGCACTTTGCCCAACGCGCCGGGCAAGAACCGGACCGGGCGTAGTTGCGGCATCGCAAACAGACGCGCACCCGACATCCGGCGGGACCCGACCCACTGGATTTGCTGCGCTCCGTTATCTTTGGTCAGAACCCTGTCGCCCTCGCCAAGGTCCTCAATGGCGATCAGGCCATCGGGCGTTTCAATCCGCGTGCCGGGGGTAAAGCAGATCACGCCGCCACTGCCTTGGGGATTGTCCTGCCCTGTCCTTGTGCCAATCGTGTGGCGCACGACCCATAGCTCGCGACCTCGCGGTGGAATTTCATCGAGAAACATCAACAGCGGCTGATTCATTCTTCCCAGTTCAATCAGGGTGACAGTGAATGTCTGTCGCCCGTCAGTAACAACAAAGCTTCCGTCCATCAGGGGATCGTCCGGCAGGTTGCGTTCATCAGGGCGTTGCGTGTCACGTTCCAAGGCTGTGCCGACCAGACGATGCACCATCCCTGCTGCGCGTTTGCGCAGTGTCTCCGCTCCGTCTGCCTGACCCAGTTGCAACACGTTGTTCGGCCCATCCACACGGATGGCATCGCCGTGCCAGCACCACGCCGCCCCAACGGAGAGTGATTGCACCGGTGCGACCTTCAAGCCGTCGATCTCTGTTTGCGACCAGCTGATGACAAACGTGCCGTTAAAGCCCGTTTTCATTGCTCGTTCTGCCTGCCTCATTTCATTATTAGTAGACTAACAAATGGGGCATACCGGTCAAAGCCCCAATTTGTATAAGTCTCCAAAGGCTTGCGAAAATGACTCAGCAGCCGTCGCGCCTCAAGCGGTAGGCCTAAATCTGACGCGCTCGTCCACCCCGACTACCAGATGTTGAAACATTACAAGTCGCCATTCGATTACAAATCACGCCGATGGACTCGAAGAGACAAATTAAAAGACGGTTAAGCACGCCCAAGCATGCTTGCCTCGCGTGCCAGTTCGGTGATCCCGGCCCAATCACCAGAGCGGATCATCGCATCGGGCGCGACCCATGACCCACCGGCGCACATGACATTCGGAAGCGACAGGTAGCTGTCGGCGTTTTGCGGGCTTACTCCGCCCGTGGGACAGAAACTGATCTGCGGCAAGGGTGAGGCCAGCGATTTCAGCGCAGGTGCACCACCCGAAGCTTCGGCAGGGAAAAATTTGAGAATTGAATAACCCCGCTCCAGCAATACCATCGCCTCTGTCGCGGTGGCAGCGCCGAACAGGGTTGGCAAGTCCGCCGCTTCGCAGGCCTCCATCAGATGAGCTGTCGCACCGGGCGACACCCCGAAACGCGCACCTGCAGCCTTTGCGCGCGCTACATCCTCAGGCGTCAGCAGCGTACCGGCCCCCACAACGCCACCCTCGACCTTTGCCATTTCTGCAATCACATCCAGTGCGGCAGGCGTGCGCAGGGTCACTTCGAGCGCGGGCAATCCCCCTGCCACCAGCGCCTCGGCCAAGGGTCTTGCGTGGGCAACGTCATGAACCACCAGAACCGGGACAATCGGGGCGAGCACACAAATTTCTCTCGCGGCAATGCTTGCTTGGGCAGGTGTCATTCCTAAAAATTCCTTAGAGGTTCAGACGCAGGATGCGCCGGTATCGGCAGACTGCACAAGGCGACGGAAATTGGCAAACAGCTCGCGGCCCTGCCCATGTTCATTGCCCGACAGATCAGCCGTCACAGGCGCGCGGTCCAGCACCCCTTGGGTGATAATCTCCAGCGCGCCGTTTTGGGCATCCACCCGCAAGACATCGCCGTCCTGCAACCGTGCAATCGGTCCACCGTCCACGGCTTCGGGACAGACGTGGATCGCGGACAGGACCTTGCCTGACGCGCCCGACATGCGCCCGTCTGTCACCAGCGCGACCTTGTGACCCTTTGCCTGAAGGTTCGCCAGAACAGGGGTGAGGGAATGCAATTCGGGCATCCCGTTCGCCTTGGGTCCCTGAAACCGCACCACAACGATGACATCGCTGGTGAATTCACCTGCCTGATAGGCCGCTTTTACCGAATTCTGATCATGAAATACGCGCACCGGAGCCTCTATGACCTGATGCTCGGGCTTCACTGCAGAAACCTTGCTGACGCCAACACCCAAATTGCCATGCAATCGCTTCAACCCCCCTGTGGGCTGAAACGGATCCCTTGCCGGGCGTAAAATCTTGTCGTTCAGTGACTCTTTCGGGCCGTCCTGCCAATTCAGGCTGTCGCCGGACAACTTGGGGTCTTGGGTGTAGCGCGCCAGCCCCTTGCCCGCGACCGTGCTGACATCCTCGTGCAGCAAACCGGCGTCCAGCAACTGCCCGATCATAAAACCGAGACCACCAGCGGCATGGAAATGGTTCACATCCGCCAACCCGTTGGGATAGACCCGCGCGAGCAGCGGCGTGACTTCTGCCAGTTCCTCGAAATCCTGCCAGTCAAGTGTGATCCCCCCTGCCCGCGCCATGGCGACCAGATGGATCAGAAGGTTGGTCGACCCGCCCGTTGCATGCAGGCCAACAATCCCGTTCACAAAAGCCCGTTCATCCAGCACATCGCAGACCGGCGTATATTCGTTGCCCAGATGGCTGATCGCCAAAGCGCGTTTGGCTCCTGCCACGGTCAGTTCATCCCGCAGCGGTGTGTTCGGCGTGACAAAGGACGCACCCGGCAGGTGCAGCCCCATGAATTCCATCAACATCTGGTTGGTGTTTGCCGTGCCATAAAACGTACAGGTACCGGGGCCATGGTATGCGGCCATTTCGGCGGCCATCAATTCATCGCGGCCAATCTCTCCAGCGGCAAATTTCATGCGCACCTGCGCCTTTTCATCGTTTGATATGCCGGATGTCATCGGCCCGGCGGGCAGGAAGATCGCGGGCAAATGCCCGAACGTTTGTGCCGCAATCACCAGCCCCGGTACGATCTTGTCACAGACCCCCAGAAAAACCGCCGCGTCAAAGACGTTGTGGCTGAGACCGACACCTGCGGCCATGGCAATTACATCGCGCGAGAACAGGCTGAGTTCCATCCCCGCTGTGCCCTGCGTGACGCCATCGCACATTGCAGGCACCCCGCCTGCAACCTGCGCGGTGCCGCCAACCGCACGGGCCGCATCGCGGATAATTTCGGGGAAGCGTTCAAACGGCTGGTGCGCGGACAACATGTCATTGTAAGTCGTGATGATGCCGATGTTGCCTGCCGATTTGGTCGCAAGGGCCGACTGGTCCGGTCCGGCAGCGGCATAGGCATGGGCCTGCCCGCTGCAGGACAGATGCGCGCGTGCGGGGCCCTCTTCGGCCGCGCGGTGCATACGGCCCATGTAGGCATCTCTTTGTTCCGCACTGCGCGTGACAATGCGTTCCGTGACCCGTGCAACTGTGTCGTTCAACATCCGTTCTGACCCCGTTTTACGCTACTTTTTTCTGTGCTCCGGTCGCCTGCGCCAGCAGCGCGCCCATCACACGGGCAGTATCGTTCATGCGGTTGGAAAAACCCCATTCATTATCATACCAGCTGACCACCCGGATCATACCACCTGCAGTGACCTTTGTCTGCGCCGCCGCAAAGCTGGAGGAATGCGGATCATGGTTGAAGTCAACCGATACCAGCGGATCCTCTTCATAGGCCAGCACACCTTCCATCGGGCCTTGGGCAGCCTTGCGCATCGCATCGTTCACTTCTTGCGCTGTTGCAGACCGTGTCGGCATGAAGCAGAGATCGACCATCGACACGTTCAATGTGGGCACCCGCACGGCGGAACCCTCAAGCTTGCCCTTCAGATGTGGAATAACCAGCGAAATTGCGGCGGCTGCACCCGTGGATGTCGGCACCATTGAAGCGGAGGCCGCCCGTCCGCGATAGGGGTCGCGGTGTGCGGTGTCATGGGTGGGCTGATCACCGGTAAATGCGTGAATTGTGGTCATGTAACCTGTTTCAATTCCGAAACTGTCATCCATCACCTGAGCCAGCGGAGCAAGGCAATTGGTCGTGCAGGACGCGTTGGAGACGATCACATCCTGTGCTGTCAATTCGTTGTGGTTGACCCCGTAAACAACCGTGCGGTCCGCGTCCTTGCCCGGCGCGGATATCAGCACGCGCTGACTGCCGTTCTGCAGATGTTTGGCCGCCGCGTCGCGCTCGGTGAAAAATCCCGTGCATTCATAGGCAATGTCGACATCACCCCACGGCAGCGCCGCAGGGTCCCGTTCCGCTGTCAGGCGAATCGTCTGTCCGGCCAGCTTCAGGGTATCGCCTTCCAGCACCGCGTCCGCCTTGAGGCGCCCGTGAACTGAGTCGTATTTCAGCAGGTGCAGCAGTGTCTCGGGAGGCGACAAATCATTGATTGCAACCACTTCGATCCCGTCAAAGCCGTTTTCAACCAGCGCGCGCAGCACGTTACGCCCAATGCGCCCAAATCCGTTGATTGCGATTTTCGTTGTCATGCGTCAACCCATCCTCTGTCTTCTGGATTTTCGATTAGAATCTTGTTAGCGCTAACATAACACATCCCGCAAGCTCTTTCAATATCGCTGCGCGACGTTGCGTGCGCGGATAGAAACGCTAGAGTAGCGCAAAGGAAGCTGGGCATGAAGATCGCGAAACTGACAGAATTTATGGGCGGTGACGTGGTAATCGGGGACAACAGCTTGTCGCTTCACCATGCACCCAACGACTTTGACGGCACCCGCCGTCTTATTTACCCCAACCCTTGGCGGGGATCCCCCCCCGTATGACATATCCCAACCCTGCCCTGATCGCCGTGGATGGCGGTGGCACAGGATGCCGCGTGGCCGTTGGAACAGCGCAGGATGGCGTGCTGGCCGAGGCCACTGGCGGGCCTGCCAACGTAAGTACCAATTTTGACGCAAGCGTGGCAAATATCATTGCAGCGGTTCAGACGGCGGCACATGCGGCGGGCTGGTCTGCGGATACTCTTGCCCAAGCGGTCGCCCACCTGGGGCTTGCCGGAGCGGATCTTGAAAAGGTGCAGCGCAAGACCGCGGCAAGTCTTCCCTTTGGCTCGACTCGCGTAAGCGGAGACCGTCAGACCACTGTCGCAGGCGTGCTGGGCGATCAGGATGGATATGTCGTCGCACTTGGTACTGGCACGATCATCGCGCGTCAGCGCGCTGGTGTGGTCAGCACGGTCAGCGGCTGGGGCTTTCAACTGTCTGATCAGGCGTCCGGTGCGTGGCTGGGGCGCGCGCTGTTGTCCCGCGTGCTGGATGCGGATGAAGGGTTGGAACCCCACAGCGCCCTGACCCGTGCCATCTGCGTGTCACTGGACGGAGTGCAGGGCGTGTTCGACTTTTCCACCACAGCAACGCCGCGCGACTACGCCCGCTTTGCCCCCGAAATCTTTGCCGCCGGAACCAAAGGGGACGTGATCGCCATCGATATATTGCACGCCGGCGCGCGCTATCTGGAACGCGGTCTCGGGGCGTTGGGCTTTGCCCCGGGCGACGTCCTCAGCCTTGCGGGTGGCGTCGGCCCGCACTTTGCCCCCTATCTGCAAGAAACATTCAAAACCAATCTGCAACCTCCGCGCGGCAACGCCTTGGAAGGTGCCTTCACGCTGGCCCGTCAACTGGCGCGAACGCTCCCGGCCTGCAATTGAGAACGAGCATTTGGCACCGCCTCTTTTCACCTCTACCCTGAACGAACCTCACATCAGGAGCCACCCCAAATGAGCCATGTCCTGCGCCGCAGCCTTACTGCCGAGCAACCCGTGATCGTCAAAGGCGAAGGGTCGTACCTGATCGACAAGGCAGGCAAACGCTATCTCGATGCCTGTGGGGGCGCCGCTGTGTCCAGCCTTGGCCATGACAACGAGGCCGTGCGCGCGGCGGTGGCGCGCCAGATGGAAAAAATTTCCTACGCCCACACGGGACTTTTCACCAATGAACCCGCCGAGGAACTGGCAAGCTATCTGATCGCCCGCGCGCCAAAAGGCACAGGTGAAGGGCGCGTGATGTACCTCGGCTCCGGGTCCGAAGCGATGGAAGCCGCGCTTAAGCTGGCCCGCCAGTACCATCTGGAAAAGGGCGAACCCGAGCGTGTTCACCTGATCGCCCGCGCCCCCAGCTATCATGGCAACACGCTGGCCGCCCTGGCCGTGGGCGGCCATGCGGGGCGTCGCGCGCCTTTTGCGCCGATGTTGATAAACGCGCACCATATCGAAGCAGCCTATCCGTATCGTTTGCAGCAAAGCGGTGAAAGCGAGGCGGATTTTGCGCTGCGCATGGCCAACCAACTGGAGGATCGCATTCAGGAGCTTGGCCCAAAATCGGTCGCCGCCTTTATCGCAGAACCGGTTGTCGGTGCATCGCTGGGCAGCCAACCGGCGCCGTCGGGATATTTCAAACGCATCCGCGAGATCTGCGACAGGCATGGTGTGTTGTACATTGCGGATGAGGTGATGTGTGGCATGGGCCGCACCGGCAGCCTGTTTGCGCTGGAGCAGGAAGGCATCGCGGCTGACATAACGACCATGGCGAAAGGATTGGGAGCAGGATATCTGCCGATTGCTGCCGTCATGGCCTCGGAAAGAATTATCTCTGCCATTCAGGCCGGATCGGGCAAGCTCTGGAACGGTCACACATATATGTCCCATGCGGTTGCCTGTGCGGGTGCCTTGGCAGTGATGCACGAAATCGAAACCCGTGACCTTTTGAATCGCGTCCGTACTTTGGGGGATCGTTTGTCAGCGGGGCTGCGCAGCGCTTTGGGTCAGCACGCCCATGTCGGCGATATCCGCGGGCGCGGGTTGTTCTGGACTGCCGAAGTAGTGGCAGACCGCACCACCAAGAAGCCGTTTGACGTTTCGCGCAATCTGGCCGGACGCCTGCAGACTACCGCCATGGCCAAAGGCGTGATCACCTATCCGTCACAAGGCTGCGCAGATGGCACGCATGGCGATCACGTGTTGCTTGCGCCTTGCTTTACCTCGTCGGAGGCCGAAATTGATCTGATTATCGAGGTACTCGCGCAGAGCATCCAAGAAGAAACCGCTAAAGAATGAGGCGGTCATCTAGCCGTCTGCTGACAGCTTTTCAT
>JBARUV010000067.1:0-2467 GCA_049645905.1 Sulfitobacter sp. | reverse complement strand
CAGCGCTATTTCAACGCCGGTTGAAAGCCGCAGGCCATGACATTACCCCTGTACAATTTTCGGCATTGCAAACCCTCGCGGACCACACCGGTCTGGACCAGTCATCGCTGGCCAGTCTCATTGCCTATGATCCGGCGACCATCGGCGGTGTTGTAAAAAGACTGGAGCAGAAAGGACTGATCAGGCGTCAGCCCAATGAAAAGGATCGGCGCGCTTTTATTCTATGTCTAACGGCATCGGGAAAATCTCTTTTGGACGACATCAGTCCAATCGTGTCGGCACTCCAAGCTGATATCCTCTCGAACCTGACAGGCGGCGAAAAAGTGGATTTTGTGAACTTGTTAAAGAAAGCACTGCATTCGGATTAACCAACTGACTTGCCGCAAATTTTAGAAAAAGAAACGCTTTTTTGAGCTAATGTGCTGCTTACTCTTGTACTTTGTCGGATTCACCGCACACTTACCCACTCTAAAACTGCAATTCGATTAGGAGTTTGCGTGTCCCTCTTTATTATTGTCGCTTTGCCGTTCTTTGGCGCATTGCTTCCGGGTCTGATGAACTCCGCTGGCCGTTCCGCAACCGCTGGTGTCACGTTTACCGTTTCATTGGCTGCTTTTATTGGCCTCCTGACCAATCTGCCCACCGTGCTTGCGGGCGAGGTGGTGATGGCGCGGGTCGACTGGATCCCGCTGCTTGGCCTTAACTTTTCTTTGATGCTGGACGGGTTGGGCTTCTTTTTTGCGCTTCTGATTCTGGGCATCGGATTGCTGATCATCGCCTATGCGCGCCACTATCTCAGCCGCGACGACAATATGGGTCAGTTTTTCACCTATCTGCTGCTCTTTCAGGGTGCGATGGTCGGCATTGTGCTCAGCGACAACGTATTGCTTTTGCTTGTTTTCTGGGAACTCACCTCGCTGTCTTCTTTCCTGCTAATCGGCTATTGGAAACATTTACCCGAAGGCCGTCAGGGCGCGCGTATGGCGCTGGCTGTGACAGGGATGGGCGGGCTTGCGATGATCGCCGGCATGCTGATCCTTGGCCAAATCGTGGGCAGTTATGATCTGAGTGTCATTCTAACGAACCGCGAACTTATTCAGGCCGATCCACTTTATGTTCCGGCGTTGATCCTGATCCTGCTGGGGTGTTTTACCAAATCCGCACAGTTCCCGTTCCATTTTTGGTTGCCGCACGCGATGGCTGCACCCACGCCCGTGTCGGCTTACCTGCACTCTGCCACGATGGTAAAGGCGGGTATTTTCCTGATGGCGCGGATGTGGCCGGTGCTGTCCGGCACGCCCGAGTGGGTCATGATCGTGACCACAGCGGGACTGATCACCATGGTTCTGGGCGCGGTGATTGCGCTGTTCAAACACGACCTCAAAGCACTGCTCGCATTTTCGACCGTCAGCCATCTGGGCCTGATCACCATGCTGCTGGGCACCGGAACCGCCTTTGGCGCGATGGCGGCAGTCTTTCATATTCTTAATCATGCGACCTTCAAGGCCGCCTTGTTCATGTCCGCAGGCATCATCGATCACGGGGCACACACCCGTGATATCAGGCGACTGGGCGGGTTGCGCACGCTTATGCCTCTGACTTTTGTGATCGCAACTTTGGCTGCGCTGTCCATGGCGGGGATCCCGTTGCTTAACGGGTTTCTGTCCAAAGAAATGATGCTGGAAGAGGCACATCACATGGTGCTTTTCGGCTCTCACTGGCTGGTGCCCACCATGGCGACACTGGGATCGCTTTTTTCGGCTGCTTACTGTTTCCGGCTAATCGGGCATGTTTTCCTCGGCCCTGTACGCGACGACTATCCTGCCACACCGCATGATCCGGGCGCGGGGCTTTGGCTGCCGCCAGCGATCCTCGTCGTGCTCGTGGTGTTGATTGGGGTCGCCCCTTTTGTGGCAGAGCCGTTTGTTAAGCTGGTAACGGCGTCCGTACTGGGTGAGGCTGCTGAGGTACCGCACGCGCATTTCAAAATCTGGCACGGGCTTGTGCCTGCCTTGTTCATGTCAATGATTGCAGTCTTTGGCGGCCTGGCGATGCTTGCGATCTTCAACCCTGCCCTTCGCCTGTGGGACAATACACCCCGCCCCGAGGCCAAGGTCATTTTCGAGGCCATTGCCGAAGCCGCTGCGCGTCTTGCGCGCGCAATCATCCTGCCGCTGCACAACGGCGCATTCTCGCGCTATGCGGCGATCGGGGCGGTGGTGATTGTTGCCGCGGGATATCACGCCTGGACCACCGGAACCGTCGGGGAGACAACACGCACCGCACAACCAGCCGGGCCTGTGCTGATTGCTGGCTGGTTGATGATGGTGTCGGCAACGGTGGCTATGGTGTTCATGCACCGCAATCGCCTGCTGTCGTTGATCCTGATCGGGATCGTGGGTCTGATGGTCTCTATTGGGTTTGTCTACTTTAGCGCGCCTGACCTTGCGATGACCCAGTTCACGGT
>JBARUV010000066.1:0-5803 GCA_049645905.1 Sulfitobacter sp. | reverse complement strand
CATATTACCCTTTGATGATGTGGAACAGGCCAGTGTCGCGGTGGCGGCACTGGACGGGAGGCTGACATGAGCTTGTGGACTTCGGCAGAGGCGGCAGCGGCCACAGGGGGCACTGTGCAGGGCGACTGGTCCTGCGACGGCGTGTCGATTGATACGCGCACCCTTGTGGCGGGGGAGTTGTTTGTTGCCCTGAAAGATGTGCGTGACGGGCATGATTTTGTTGCGCAGGCCTTGGAAAAAGGGGCAGGGGCGGCGCTGGTGTCGCGCGTGCCCGAGGGTGTGGCTGCGGACGCGCCTTTGCTGGTGGTCGATGATGTGCTGGTCGCGCTCGAAAAACTGGGGGCCGCCGCGCGGGCCCGGACCGCTGCCAAAGTGGTGGCTGTCACCGGCAGCGTGGGCAAAACATCAACCAAGGAAATGCTGCTGGCGATGCTGGGCGATCAGGGGCGCGCCCATGCATCTGTTGCCAGTTACAATAACCACTGGGGCGTCCCGCTGACGCTGGCGCGCATGCCGCAGGACACCCAGTATGCGGTGATCGAAATCGGCATGAACCACCCCGGAGAGATTGAACCGCTTGCCCGCCTCGCACGTCCCGATGTGGCGATGGTCACAACGGTGGCGGCGGCCCATCTGGAGGCCTTCGAGGATGTGGCCGGTATCGCGGTCGAAAAAGCCGCCGTCTTTGCGGGGCTTCCGATCGGCGGGGGCGCGGTGATCAACGCGGATATCGAACACGCGCCGATTCTGCTGGCCAAGGCCCATGATTGCCGCGTGCGCGACATTACCTTTGGCGAACATGCCTTTGATTTTAAACTGAAAGACGTCACAGTGTCCGCGGATGCGACAGTGGTGCAGGCCGAATTCGAGGACCAGCCGCTGTTGTTCAAGATCGCCACGCCGGGACGGCATTTTGCGATGAACGGGCTGGGTGCGATGGCGGTGGCACATGCGCTGGGGCTGGATATGGCACTGGCGGCGCAATCGCTGGGTCGCTGGACGCCTTACAAGGGACGCGGTGTGCGCGAGACGATTGTCCTCGACCCCGTCGAGGCGCATCTGACACTGGATTTGATTGACGACAGCTATAACGCCAACCCGACGTCGATGGCCGCAGCCCTTGAAGTGCTTGCCGCTTCCGAGGTCAAACACGACATCGGGCGGGTCAGCAAAGGCCGCCGGATCGCGTTCCTTGGGGATATGAAAGAGTTGGGGCCGGATGCCATCGCGTTGCATGCGGGCCTTGCCCATCTGGACAGCACCCGGCAAATCGACGTGATCCATTGCATCGGACCCTTGATGAAGTCGCTTTATGAACTGCTGCCCGAACATCAGCGCGGCGATTGGTTCGAAACCTCTACCGAGATGCTGCCCTGGCTGCGGGGCCGTCTGGATAGCGGTGATGTGGTATTGGCCAAGGGTTCATTGTCGATGAACCTAGGGTCAATCGTTGACGCGATACGCAAAATGGGCCATCGGATAAATGATGCCTGAACCGGCACATGCCTACAAGATAATGAGTTAGGACGCATTGAATGCTCTACTGGTTGACCCTGCTGTCGGATGGTGGCGACTTTTTTAACCTGTTTCGCTACATCACTTTCCGGGCCGGTGGCGCGTTTTTGACGGCGCTGGTTTTTGGCTTTCTGTTCGGGAAGCCGCTGATCGCAGTGCTGCGCAGACGGCAGGGCAAGGGGCAGCCGATCCGCAACGATGGCCCGGAAGGGCACTTCGCCAAAGCAGGCACGCCGACAATGGGCGGGCTGCTGATTGTCGGGGCGCTGCTGACCTCTACGCTGCTGTGGGCGCGGCTGGACAATCCGTTCGTCTGGCTGGTGTTGTTCGTCACAATGAGCTTTGCGGCCATCGGGTTCGCGGATGACTATGCCAAGGTCAGCAAGCAAAATACCAAAGGTGTGTCGAGCAAGATACGGTTATTGCTGGGTCTTTTGATTGCGGGCATCGCCGGGTACTGGGCTGCACAATATCACCCCGAAGGGCTGCAATACAAACTGGCGCTGCCGGTGTTCAAGGACACGCTGGTCAATCTGGGCTACTTGTTCGTGCCGTTTGCGATCATCGTGATCGTGGGATCTGCCAATGCGGTGAACCTGACAGATGGTCTTGACGGATTGGCGATCATGCCGGTGATGATTGCCGCCGGGACTTTGGGCGTGATTGCCTATGCGGTCGGACGGGTCGACTTTACCGATTATCTGGATGTGCATTATGTGCCGGGAACAGGCGAGATTCTGATCTTTACTGCCGGTCTCTTTGGCGGTGGCCTTGGGTTTCTGTGGTACAATGCGCCGCCTGCCGCCGTGTTCATGGGCGACACCGGTTCGCTGGCTTTGGGTGGCGCACTGGGGGCCATTGCGGTGTCCACCAAACACGAGCTTGTGCTGGCCATTGTCGGCGGATTGTTTGTTGTTGAGGCGCTGAGTGTGATCATTCAGGTGCTTTATTTCAAACGCACCGGCAAACGGGTGTTTCTGATGGCACCGATCCATCACCACTATGAAAAGAAGGGCTGGGCGGAGCCGCAGATCGTGATCCGGTTCTGGATTATCTCGCTCATTCTGGCGATGATCGGGCTGGCAACGCTCAAGGTTCGGTAGGCCGGCCAGTCAGCGGTTAAAAGATCGACCATCCCATCGCACGCGCCAGAATGGTGAGCGCTTCGGTGCCTTTGAGCGAATTGCCATAGCGGTTGAGGCCCGGCGACCAGACCGCGATCGAGGCGACACCCGGCACGATGGACAGGATGCCGCCGCCGACGCCGGATTTACCGGGCAGGCCAACACGGAAGGCGAAATCGCCGGAACCGTCGTAGTGGCCGCAGGTCAGCATCAGCGCATTCAGCCGCCTGATCCGCTCGCGAGAGACCAGCCGCGGCAGGCCGGGGGCGTCGACCAGAAACCGGCCCGCCATCGCCAGTTCGCAGGTTGTCATCTCAAGCGCGCAATGATGGAAATAGGTGCCCAGTGTCAGGTCGGGCGGGTTTCTGAGGTTGTCGAAGTCAGCAAGGAAATGCGCCAGAGCAAAATTGCGATGGCCGTGTTCGCGCTCGGATGCGGCGACAGCATCATTGATGTGGATATCGTCAGTGCCTGCCGCAGTGCGCACGAACTGTACGATCTCGGCCAATGCCTCGCGCGGGGCGCGCCGCCCCAACACCTCGTCCGTCGTGACGATTGCGCCTGCATTGATAAACGGATTGCGCGGGCGGCCCTGTTCCTGCTCCAGCTGGGCGATGGAGTTAAAGGCGCGGCCGGAGGGCTCGCGCCCCACACGGGTCCACAACTGGTCGCCACTGCGGCCAAGCGCGATGGCAAGGGTGAAAACCTTGGTGATGGATTGCACCGAAAAGAGGGTTTGCGCATCCCCCGAACTGTGACAGGTGCCGTCGGCCAGCACCACTGCAATGGCGAATTGGGCAGGATCGACCAGCGCGAGTTGCGGAATGTAATCGGCCACGGCGCCCCAATTATCGTCCGCGCGCATCTGGTCGTTTATCTGGCCAAGAATGAGTTCCAGATCAGGCATTTGTCAGGGCTCCGCCTTGTGAAGGGGACCAATTGTGCCCATTGTTGCGCGGCAGAAGATAGCAGGGGTGGAGCGATGATTCCAGTGCAGGGATTGGCCGGTGCAAAGGTTGCGGTACTGGGGCTGGGGCGTTCCGGTCTGAGTGCCGCACGGGCGTTGGCGGCAGGTGATGCGGTACCGGTGTGTTGGGATGATAACCCCGATGCACGCGACAAGGCCGACGCTGAAGGGTTCGAGTTGCGCCGCTTTTCGGATGCCCGTGCGTTCGAAGATATCGCGCGGCTGATCGTCAGCCCGGGCATTCCGCATCTGTACCCTGCGCCCAATCCGGTGGTTGCTGCGGCGCTTGAGGCAGGTGTGCCTGTGGACAACGACATCGGGCTGTTCTTCCAAAGCTTTGCCACCGAAGAATGGAGCGGTTTCGATCAGGTTCCAAAGGTCGTCGCGATCACCGGATCAAACGGGAAGTCCACGACTTCGGCGCTGATCCATCATATCCTCGAACATGTGGGACGGCCCGCGCAACTGGCGGGTAATATCGGGCGCGGCGTATTGGACATTGATCCGGCGATTGACGGTGAAGTGGTGGTGCTGGAACTGTCCAGCTACCAGACCGATCTCGCGCGCAGCCTGACACCCGATGTCGCGGTGTTCACCAACCTCAGCCCTGATCATCTGGATCGCCATCATGGCATGGGGGGCTATTTCGCTGCCAAGCGCCGTCTGTTTGCCGAAGGCGGGCCGGACCGCGCCGTGATTGGCGTGGACGAGAGTGAGGGGCGGTATCTTGCGGGCCAGCTTAGCGAAGGGCGCGCGGATGATCGGGTGATCCGCATTTCGGTTGATCGCAAGCTGACAGGACCGGGCTGGCAGGTCTTTGCGCGCAAGGGGTTTCTGTCGGAGTATCGCAAGGGCAAGCAGGTGGCCTCGGTGGATCTGCGCAAGGTCGCGGGGCTGCCGGGGGCGCATAATCACCAGAACGCCTGTGCCGCTTATGGTGCCTGTCGCGCGCTGGGGCTGGCGCCCAAGGTCATCGAAGCGGCATTCCACAGCTTTGGCGGGTTACCGCATCGCAGCCAGACCATCGCCGAGGCAGGTGGCGTGCGGTTCGTCAATGACAGCAAGGCCACCAATGTCGATGCCGCCGCCAAGGCGCTGTCTGCGTTCGAGAGCATTCGCTGGATCTGCGGGGGTCTTGAAAAGGAAGGCGGGCTGGACGCGCT
This sequence comes from Sulfitobacter sp., assembly GCA_049645905.1. GTDB lineage: Bacteria > Pseudomonadota > Alphaproteobacteria > Rhodobacterales > Rhodobacteraceae > Sulfitobacter. The sequence goes on along the minus strand of JBARUV010000066.1, from coordinate 1,034 downwards.
GGCGCAGGCCAGCCAGTCGGTCAAGAAGGCCTATGTGATCGGGCGCGAGGCGGCTGGTTTTGCGATGCAGCTGAGTGTCGAAGCGGAGGTCTGCGGGACTATGGCTGTGGCCGTGGCGCATGCCGTTGCGGAAGCGGAGGAGGGTGATGTTGTCCTGCTCGCGCCCGCTGCGGCGAGTTTCGATCAATACGACAGTTTTGAGCGGCGCGGAGAGGATTTTGCGGCAGAGGTCGCCAAGGCGCTGGGGCAGGCCTAGGCCGCTTTGCTGATCGCGCGCGCGGCGGCCATGGCTGATGACCACGCCCATTGGAAGTTATAGCCGCCGAGCCATCCCGTGACATCGACCGCTTCACCGATGAAATAGAGGCAGTCGACCGTATTTGACTGCATGCTGCGCGAATCCAGCGCATCGGTATCAACGCCGCCAAGCGTGACCTCGGCTGTGCGGTACCCTTCGGTGCCGGAGGGGTGCAATGTCCAATTCGAGAGTTGGTCGATCAATGTGCCGAGGCGGGCGTCGGACCAATCTGCGAGGTTGCCGGACAGGTCGAACTCCTTGCCAAGGTGGTCAACCAGACGTGCGGGCAGGAACTGAGCCAGCTCTGTTGTCAGGTTCCGGCGACCCGATTGTTGGCGTTTTTCACGCAGAGGTTCCAAGATATCTGTTTCAGGAAAGAGGTTTACAGCGATCTCTTCACCTTCGTTCCAATAGCTTGACGCCTGCAAGACCGCCGGTCCGGAAAGGCCGCGGTGGGTGAACAATAGCGCCTCGTCAAAACCGGTGCCCCCTGCGGTGACGCGCGCGGGTGTTGCAACACCGGAAATGTCGGCACAACGCCCGTCGCTGAAGGTGAAGGGCACAAGGGCGGCGCGGGTGTCGGTCACAGGAAGGTTGAACTGGCTGGCGATGTCGTAGGCAAGGCCGGTTGCGCCCATCTTGGGAATTGATTTGCCGCCCGTGGCAACCACCAGATTGCTGGCGGTGATGGCTTGCGTGCCATCGGGGCCGGTCATGTCAAAGGTGAAGCGGTTGT
>JBARUV010000065.1:0-7153 GCA_049645905.1 Sulfitobacter sp. | reverse complement strand
AACTCAGCGATGATATCATGCCGGGTGTCATTCAGATTGCAACCGGCGCGTGGTATGATCCTGCGGGGAATGTCTGCCTCAATGGCAACGCGAACGTACTGACCCCTGACAAGGGCACCTCGCGACTAGCGCAGGGACCCATTGCGCATTCCTGTCTCGTCGAAGTTGAAGCTGCCCCTGAAGATATCGAGACCTCGCACATTTACACGCCACCGAGTATCATCAGGCCAAAGCCACAGCCAGCGTAGCTTGTCGGCTTTCCGACCGTGCCAAGTCCCGTTTCAATGCCCCATCAAATCGGGCCGAATATTCGATACTCAAAGGACAATCCTTATGCATCTTGCCCGCTTTCCCCGCGTCGCTCTCGGCCATTTCCCAACGCCACTGGAGAAACTGGACAACCTGACCAAGGCACTTGGCGGGCCTGATATCTACATCAAAAGAGACGATTGCACCGGCTTGGCAACCGGCGGCAACAAGACCCGGAAACTGGAGTTTCTCGTGGCGGATGCGCTTGCAAAAGGAGCGGATACTTTGGTTACACAGGGTGCGACCCAATCCAACCACGTCCGCCAGACGGCCGCGGCCGCCCGCAAAGTCGGCATGACATGTCACGCCCTGCTTGAGCGCCGCGTCGAGAACGCAGGCGAGAACTACGAAACCGCTGGAAACGTGCTGCTGGATGACATGCTGCGCTTGGAATATGCATTTCGCCCCAACGGATCCGATATGAATGCTGAAGCCTTGGCACTAGCCGACGCCCTGCGCGAAAAAGGCAAGAAGCCATATTTTATTCCCGGAGGTGGCTCTAACCCCATCGGCGCTTTGGGCTACGCACATGCGGCATCGGAACTGGTGTATCAGGCGGATACAACCGGCTTGAAAATCGACAAGATCGTGCACGCGACCGGCAGTGCGGGTACGCAGGCCGGGCTATTGGCTGGATTGCACGCGATCAGCGCGCCAATTGACGTGATCGGCATTTCCGTCCGCGCCAAGCGCGAAGCGCAAATCGCAAATGTGCATAAACTGGCCGTTGCGACGGCCGAACTGATCGGGGTGAAAGCAGATCTGCCCGTCGAGATGGTCGAGGCCTATGACGAGTACGTCGGGCCAGGCTATGGCCAGCCAACTGACAAAATGGTCGACGCGATTTCCCTTCTCGCGGCAGAGGAAGGAATCTTCCTTGATCCGGTTTATTCGGGCAAGGGCATGGCGGGCATGATCGGGTTGATCGAGAAAGGCACCTTAAAGAAAGGCGAAACGGTCGTTTTCATCCACACTGGCGGATCGGCGGCGCTATTTGCCTATGAACACCTCTTTTCCAAGCAGCGGCGCGTATGACCAAAAAACCCGTATTGGTATTGGTCCACGGCTATCTGGGCGGCGCTGCACAGTGGCAAGCGCAGCGGGAGATCCTTGGTCAGCAGTTTGAGGTGATCACTCCGGAGCTTGCCGGGTACGGAAGACGCTTTGCGCAAGTTGGGCAGGACAGCATTGCGGGGTTTGCAAGCCAAATTCTCACAGACCTCACTGACCAAGGCATCACCCGTTTTCACCTTCTGGGGCATTCTATGGGCGGCATGGTGGTGCAGCAGATGGTCACAATGGCCCCCGACAGGATAGACCGACTTATCTGTTACGGCACTGGACCAAGGGGCGTTATGCCAGATCGCTTTGAAACCATCGCGGCCTCGCGCGCGCGACTGCGCACCGACGGTGTACAAAAGACAGCTAAACGCATCTCCGCCACGTGGTTTGCTCAAGGAGACAGGGCCACCCACTGGCCACTTTGCGCCAAGATCGGTGAAAACGTCAGCGAACAGACAGCACTTGGTGGGCTGGCGGCGATGGAGGCGTGGGATGGCAGGGCGGCGCTGCCCCAAATCACCCAAAAGACGCTGGTGCTTTGGGGGGATTGCGACCGCTCCTATGCTTGGGCCCAGCCCGAGGCGCTTTGGCGGGGTATCCCTGACAGCAATCTTTGCGTTCTTCCCGGCTGTGCGCATGCCGCCCATCTGGAAGCGCCCGAGCTTTTCAATCAGAGTGTTGCGCGCTTTCTGAGCCTATGAGACTTGGGTCAGCGACTTGTTTTCAGCAGAAAACCAACCCTTGCCCGGCACAGCGGCCAGCAGCTCGGTCGTATAGGGATGCTGCGGGTTGGCGAATATCTCGGCTGTTGGGCCGATCTCGACCACCTCGCCACGCTGCATAACCGCGATCCGGTCACAGACTTGCGCAGCCACCCGCAGGTCGTGGGTAATAAAGATCATCGACAGGTTCATCCGCTCGCGAATTTCATCCAGAAGATCAAGGATTTGGGCTTGGATAGAAACATCCAGAGCAGAGACCGGCTCATCCGCGACAAGGATTTTCGGCTCGAGCGCCAAGGCCCGCGCGATCCCGATGCGCTGACGTTGCCCACCTGAAAACTCGTGCGGAAAGCGATCATAGGCGCGGTCGTCAAGCCCGACAATCCGCAGCAACTCAAGTGCTTTTTCGCGGGCCTCATCGCGGCTCGCGCCGTACATTTCTGGCCCCTGGGCAATGATCCGCCCCACCTTTGAGCGCGGGTTGAGAGAGGCAAAGGGGTCTTGAAACACCATCTGAATTTGGGCGCGATGCGGGCGCATCGCCGCGCGCGCAAGGGGGCGCAGATCGGTGTCGCCAAGAAGGATTTCACCAGCCTCCGCATCGTTCAGCCGCACAATGCAGCGCGCGACGGTCGATTTGCCCGAGCCGGACTCTCCAACGATGCCCAACGTCTCGCCCCGTGTCAGATCGAGGGTGACCTCCTTGGCCGCATGCACCACACGGGCCTCGCCACCGAACATCCCGCCACCACCGCGATAGGTCTTGGTCAGCCCCCTTACGCGCAACACCGTTTCGTCAGAGCGCGGGCGCGCGGCACGAGGGATCAGACTTGGAACCGCCGCCATCAGGGCTTGCGTATAAGGGTGGCTTGGCCTGCGTAAAATCTCTTCAGTAGGCCCTGTTTCAACTACCAGTCCGTTTTGCATGACTGCCACACGGTCGGCAATGTCAGCGACAACGCCAAAGTCATGGGTGATGAAAACCACGCCGGTGCCGTGTGTCTCTTGCATTTGCTTGATCAGCCGCAGCACTTGCGCCTGTGTCGTGACATCAAGTGCGGTCGTAGGCTCGTCCGCAATCAAAATTTTCGGATCAAGCGCCAAGGCCATAGCGATCATCGCCCGCTGGCGTTGTCCACCTGACAATTGGTGTGGATAGGCCGCGAGGGCCTGTTCGGGTTCAGGCAGTTGCACATCCTGAAGAAGTTTCAGGGCGCGGCTCCGTCGCTCCGCCCCCGGCATCTTTTCATGAAAGCGAAAGACCTCGTCAATCTGGCTGCCAATGGTCATCACGGGATTGAGCGCGGTCATCGGCTCTTGAAAAATCATGGAAATGTCCGAGCCACGGATTTGGCGCAAACGGGCCTCACTGGCGGTGGCAAGGTCTTCGCCCTGGAAATTTACCTGACCTTTGGCGATATGGACGTGGGGCTTGGGCAGCAACCCCATGATGGCGCGCGCGGTCAGGGATTTTCCGGACCCCGACTCGCCCACAACACAAAGAATTTCATTGGCGTCCAAATGCAGGTTTGCGGCCTCGACGGCGAACTGTCTTTGACCGCCTGCAGGTAGACCGACATGGAGGTTGTTGATTTCCAGTAGCTTGGTCATGAGCGGTCCCTTAGACGTGGATTGAGGGCGTCGTTTAACCCTTCGCCGACGAGATTGATCGCCAGAACCGTCAGCAAAATTGCGATCCCCGGAAAGGTACACACCCACCAAGCAGAGCGCAGCAAGGTCCGCCCTGCGCCGATCTGAAAGCCCCAGCTCATGATGTTGGGATCACCTAAACCAAGGAAGGCCAGCCCGCTTTCAATCAGAATGGCTGTCGCAACCATGAGCGAGCCAATCACGATGATCGGCGACAGGCAATTGGGCAGGATTTCACCAAGCATGATCCGAACGTCCCCCATGCCAAGAGTGTGGCAGGCCTGCACGAATTCGCGGCTTCTGAAGCTCAGGAACTCGCCACGGACAAGTCGCGCCACGGCAGGCCAAGACACAACGGCAATGGCGATAACGATGCTCTCGATTGAAGGCTTCATGATGGCGACCAGCAGAATGGCAAACAGGAATGACGGGATCGTCTGGAACATCTCTGTTGTGCGCATCAGCAGGTTGTCAGTGATACCGCCATAGTACCCTGCAAGTGCGCCCATGATAACGCCGACAAAGACGGCGACCAGTGTGGCGAGCAACCCAATCAGCAACGAGGTTTTCGCGCCATGTGCAATACCCGCGGCCACATCACGGCCCAAAGAGTCACTGCCCAGAAGGAAGCCGTTCTGGCCGGGTGGCGACATCGACTGCCCTGCCAGGCTGAATGGATCGGCTGGGAAAAACAGCGGTGCTGAAATTGCCATCAGAAAGATCAGGACAAGGATGACCATGCCCATGACGGCGGATCGATTGCGAGCGAAGAGTTTCCAGAATGTCATGGGTCAGGCCATCTCGATACGCGGATCAAGTGTCGAGTAGATTATGTCCACCACAAGATTGACCGCGACGACCAGCACGGCAGACAGCAGGAAAATGCCCAGCAAGAGATTGAGATCGCGGGCGAACAATGCCTCAAAGGCGAGCATCCCCAAGCCGGGCCAAGCAAAGACGGATTCGACGATGACCGAGCCCCCGATCAGGGCGCCCACCTGTACCCCCGCCATCGTGACGACAGGCAAAAGCGCGTTTCTCAGGATATGGACGAAAACGATACGTCGCTCAGTCAGGCCCTTGGCGCGCGCGGTAGTAACGTAGTCTTGTCCGGCCTGCTCAAGCATCGAGGCGCGCATCAGCCGCGTGTAGAGCGCGAGATAGAACAGCGACAGCGTGATGGTCGGTAAAACAAGGTGATGCGCGATATCGACGACCCTGTCCCAGCCCTCATAGAACATGGCAAAATTCTCCATTCCCGAGGTCGGGAACCAACCAAGATTGAGTGAAAACACCACGATCAGCATAAGCCCGACCCAGAACAAGGGGGTCGCATAGGTGATCAAGGCAAAAATCGAAATCGCGGTGTCCCGCCATGTGTTCAACCCCGAAGCAGCGACAAGGCCAAGCACGATACCAAAGCCTACCGCGAGCAGGATGGTTGAGGTCATCAGCAGTAGCGTCGGGATAAAGCGGTCTAATACAAGCACGCTGACCGGCATGTCGTGGCGGAACGAATAACCCAGATCAAGGGTCAACACATTCTTGAGATAGACACCAAGTTGGACAATTAGCGGCTGGTCGAGGCCAAATTTTTCGCGCAATTCGGCCATGTATTCGGGCGTTGCTGATCCGGCCTCGCCGGCCAGAACATCGACCGCATCTCCTTCGGCCATTTGCAACAAAAAGAAATTAAGGACCACGATAGCAAGAACAATCGGAATGGCCTGCACAAGACGCTTCAGCACATATCGAGAGCGCCTCTTTGAACTTTCCATACTGCCTCTGACCCTTTTGGTAGATGGCACCGGCTATTTTGGAGCCGGTGCCGCTTTTTCATTGCACCAAAGCGCAGCTAGATCACTCGGACACCGAGGCTTTGTCAAACGGCCCGTATGCCCCCAAAGCTGATGTGGCATGGTCTGTCAGCTTCTCATTGTAGACGGTCAGGAACTGCATCTCGAACAGATTGGCCACGGGCATATCTGTTGCCAGAATGGTCTGGATCTGGCCGTAAATATCAGCACGTTTAGCCGCATCGGGTTCTTGGGCGCCCGCACTCAGAAGCGCGTCAAGCTCCGGATTGGAATAGCGCGATGAGTTAACGAAATGCGTGCCCTGACGGATTTGATCCGTGCCATAGTGGCGATGAACGCCCAGCACCGGGTCGGGCAGCTGGTAGAAGTAGTTGACGTTCATCTCAAAGTCATAGTCCGCGTAAATGCGGTTTAGCCAGGTGGGCACGTCTTCGTAACGCAGCTCAACTTCTATACCCAGTGGCTTCATCGCCTGCTTCATGTACTCGCCTGCACGACGCCAGTCTTCACCATAAGGGATCAGGTCCAACGTGATGCTTGCACGCACGCCGTCAGCGTCTGGCATGATACCGGCATCGTCGAGTTCCTTGATCGCAGCTGCCAGATCGCCAGTGGCGGGATAGTTTGGCAGTCCGGCCTTATACAATCCGACCTTGTCGAAGTTCGACGACAGCGCAGAGGTGGCAGGCTTTCCATAGCCAAACCAGATGTTGTCGATCAGGAATTGCCGATCCATGACCAGCGAAACCGCGCGGCGCATGGCAGGATTGTCAAAGGGAGGTTTCGTGGTGTTGAACTCAATCAAGGCCATCGGGTTGATCATTGAGTAGCCGTCGGTGGTGACGGAAAAACCGTCCATTTCGCGCAACCGGACCGCATCAATATTTGGAATGGCGCCATAAGCGCCATACATGACCTCGCCATTTTCCATGGCAGCCGTGCGGGTAGAGGCGTCAGGCACAAAACGACCGACGATGCGCTCGATTTTTGGATAACCGGGGTTCCAGTAATTCTCATTCTTATCAAGACGGATGTACTGGCCTTTTTTCCACTCGGTGAATTTGAAAGCGCCGGTGCCGACCGGACTATTGGCCAGATCAGAACTGCGCAGATCTGTGCCCTCCAACAGGTGCTTTGGAACAATCGGGCTCTCATAGGCAGACAAAGCCCGCAACATGTAAGGGGCGGGATTTGCGAGATTGAACACAGCCGTATAATCGTCGGGCGTATCAATGGACGTTACTTCGCGGAACGAATTCGGACCGCGTGGGTGAACTACCTTCAACACGTCCATGACCGAAAAGGCCACGTCTGCAGACGTAAATGGTTCGCCATCATGCCAGGTCACGCCTTCACGCAATTTGAACGTGACAGTCTTGCCGTCCTCGCTGACGTCATAACTTTCGGCAAGCGACGGGACGATATTCAGGTCGTTGTCATAGTCAAAAAGGCCATCGTAAATCTTTGGGGCAACAAGGCCAATTGGCCCCGATGTCGAAAGAAACGACGCCATCGAAGGTGGTTCAGGCTGCACCAGATATACGAGGTTCTGGGCGATCGCGGTGACCGGCGACAGCGCCAATCCGACGGCAC
>JBARUV010000064.1:0-18955 GCA_049645905.1 Sulfitobacter sp. | reverse complement strand
TCAAGATCAGGGTCAGCAACAGCATCAACCACCACATGCGCCACGCCCTGATCAGCCAGATCCGCAAGTGCTGCACGGATCGCATCCGCACCTTGCGCAACGCACATCCGGTCCACCAGCCCGACCTTGCCATCGACCTGTGGTGCCAAAAGGCGCATCAGATTTGAATCACGCATCGGAGTCAGCGGGTGATCTTTCATCGGGCTGTCCGCCAATGGCTGCTGTCCGACAAAAAGGTTGCCCATAAAGATGCTGCGCCCGTTTTCAGGAAATGCCGGACAATAGATGGTCTGGTCAATGTCCAGCTTGCGCATCAAGGCACAGGCAACCGGGCCGATGTTGCCTTCAGCAGTGGAATCAAAGGTTGAGCAATATTTCCAGAACACTTGCGCAGCGCACGCTGCCTGCAACCATGTCAACGCAGCGCAGGCCTGTTCGACCGCATCGGCAACAGGAATTGTGCGTATCTTGAGTGCTATCACCTCGTAAGGCGCTGTATCCACGGGCTGGCTTTCCGGCACGCCAATGCGCAAGGACACTTTTGCCCCGCTGCGGGCAAGCAAACCCGCAAGATCGGTTGCGCCGGTAAAATCGTCGGCAATGGCCCCCAGTATGACTGTCACTTATTCCTGCCCCGGCAAGGTGAGGCCCGCGTTGCGCGCATAGACCTTGGCAACCGCTGAATCGTGTTCGCCGCCCAGACCAGACCCCGACGCCGCCAGATATTGCTGCAAAGCTGCCGCCGTGATGGGGGCCCCGAATTTTGCGCCTTTGGCGATATCGAGCACAATGCCCAGATCCTTTGGCCAAATATCCACTGCGCTTAACGGGCGGTAGTCGCCCTCTACAATGGAGGGCGCGCGGTTTTCCAATGCCCAGCTTGTTCCCGCACACTGGCTTATCACTTCGAGAAACTGCGCGGGCTCAACGCCTTGCGTCATACCAAAAGTCATCGCTTCGGCCATTGCCGCGATATGCACGCCGGTGAGCATCTGGTTGACCGCCTTCATGGAGGATCCGGCACCTGCTGCATCTCCCAGTTCAAACACCTTGGCGGCCATCGCATCCAGCGCGGGTCGCGCCTTTTCAAAGGCCTCTGGCAGCCCTGCGGCAAGGATGGACAGTGTTCCTTCACCCGCTTTGATTGTGCCACCGGAAACCGGCGCATCAAGGTAGAGCAACCCAATATCGGCACATCGCGCCGCCATAATGCGAGCAAAATCCGGCGCAACAGTGGCACAGGCGATCACAACCGCACCCTTTGACAGCTTGGGCGCAATTCCTTCTGCACCGAACAAAACCGCCTCAGTCTGGGCGGCGTTGACGACCACAATAACGGCGGCATCGAGTGTTGAGGCCACGTTGGCAAATTCACCTTTTGCGCCGCCCTCCTCCCTGAATCGCGCCATTGCATCAACGTTGAGGTCAAAACCGTAGGTATTCAATCCGGCCCGCCGCAACGCCCCTGCCATGCCGTAGCCCATCGCCCCAAGGCCAAAGATTGCCACATTGTATTCTGACATCGCCGCCTCCCCGGGTCACCTCTGAAAATGGTATACCAGACACAAGGGTGAGCCAAGCTGATTGACAGTGCTTAGGCAGGAATTATCGCGCCACGATATTGAACCACTTTCGACGCAAGTTCATGCCCAGCCCGCAATGCTTCGGCCTGACTTGCTCCGGTCAGTATGCGCCCCAGATAACCACCATTGAAACTGTCGCCGGCTGCTGTGGTATCGACCACCCTTTTCGAGGCCGGATAAAATTGATCCACGGTTTCTCCCAATGATATCGGTCCGGCTTCGCCGCGCTTGAGGGCGCCGATCCCTTCAAAGCGGGCGAACCGTGCCACCACTTCCGGTCCGGTTTGTTCAAATAGCGCCATCTCGTCATCAATGGAGGGAAGTGCGATATCAGCGCGCTGCCACATCGCATCGGTGATCTGACGGGCGTTTTCCATGTCGTCCCAAAGTCGGGAACGGAAGTTACTGTCATAGATCAATTGCACGTTCGATTGGCCGAGCCAATCCACCAGCGCGAGGCGCACCGAATGGGGCAGAATAGCCAGCGAAATACCCGAGAGGTACAAGGCATCATATGCGTCCAGAACACTGAAATCATTGCCTTCGAATAGGGTGCGCGCAGCGGCATTTTCACGCCAGTAGGAAAAGGACCGCTCTCCGTCATTACGCGTGGTGATCGCGTAAAGACCGGGCGAGCGTCCCGGCATCATCTGAACCTGCGATACGCCAACGCCCTGTGCCGCAATGAAGGTACGGATGCGTTCCGAAAAACTGCAGTCGCCCAGCCGTGTCACGTAGTCGACCTGCAGACCTGGCGCGGACCGGTGCAGATAGATCGCAGTATTGAGGGTGTCTCCTGCCACGCCTACCGCTGCGGTGTCACCCTGCAGGGCCAGTTCGATCATCGCTTCCCCGATGCAAGCGATACGCATCAGGTCAGGGGTGGTTTGCAGTGGCCAAGAAACATCACTTCACGCCTTGAATCGTGCTGCAAAGAAATCGACCATCTGGCTGACCATGTCATCAGCCTGCCCGCCATCGCGGGCCTGGGTCAATGCGGCCAGTGTGCCCTTGGACATGAGGCTGTCCACACCCGCATCCTGAGCCATCGTCGCATAATAACCCACATCCTTGGCCGCGTTCTTGATTGCAAATGCCAACTGGCTGGCATCGCCGTCAACGCCGTACGCCGTGACGAAATCCATCATGCCTGAATGTAGCGGACCTGCAGACATCACATCATAAAGGCTCTTGCGATCAATCTCGGCGACGTCGGCCATGGCAAAGGCTTCGGCCATTGCGTTGGCCACAGTCATACCAAAGAAATTGTTGATCAGCTTGATCGTATGACCTGAACCCAGAGCGCCAAGGTGAAAGACGTTTTCTCCCAGGTCTTTGAGCACCGGCTGCACCCGGTCAAACGTACCCTTGTCGCCAGCAGCCATAATGTTGAGCAATCCATCTTTGGCGTGCGCCGGTGTCCGGCCAAGCGGTGCGTCAAGGTAATGCCCGCCCGCTTTTGAGACTTCTTTGCCTAACTGGCGCGTGCTGGCAGGCAGAGAAGTGCCGAAGTCGATCACGACAGCCCCCTTGCGCAGCCCCGCGATCACCCCGTCCACACCGCGCATCCGCGCCTCTACACTTTTCGAGGTGTCCATGCACAGCATGATAATGTCGCTTGCCCCAGCCACGTCCCGAGCCGTCGCGACCTCCTTCGCCCCGCGCGCCACGGCGGCGTCTATGTTGGGCCGCGATGTGTTCGCGGTAATCGTGACATTATAGCCTTTATCAAGCAGCCGACCCACCATCGCAGCGCCCATAAGCCCAAGGCCGATAAATCCGATTGTTGGTTTGGTCATGTCAAATTCCTCTGTATATCAAGAAGTTCAAATGCTTGCGCGTTTCTGTCCCGCGCGCCACCTGCACGGTGTGCGTTGCAGCCCCGCAGGCCTTGCGATGATACCCCCCGTCCACATCGCCTGACACACATCCACCAATCGCAACGACGTGTCTCACATCACCGCCCCAATCTGCCACGGCACGAACTCATAATCGCCCAATCCTTGCGCTTCGGATTTGCTCGCCTCTCCAGAAGCCACCCGCAGAAACATCTCGTAAATCTCGCGGCCTTTTTCGGCGACGCTGATGCCACCGCTCAGGATGGTGCCGGCGTCGATATCCATGTCTTCGGACATCCGGCGGGCCATTTCGGTGTTTGTTGCGACTTTGATTGTCGGGCTCGGTTTTGAGCCAAACGCCGAGCCGCGACCGGTCGTAAAACAGACCAGATTGCAGCCACCTGCGATCTGGCCGGTCACAGACGCCGGATCATACCCGGGGCTGTCCATAAAGGTGAACCCGCGTGCCGTCACCTGTTCGGCGTATTTGTAGACGCCCGTCAGGGGTGTCGTCCCGCCCTTGGCTGCAGCACCCAGCGACTTTTCCAGAATCGTGGTCAACCCGCCCTGCTTGTTGCCGGGCGACGGGTTGTTATCCATCGAACCCCGATTTCTGGTAGTGTAATCTTCCCACCAGCGGATCAAACCGACCAGTCTGTCACCGACCTTGCGATCTACAGCCCGCCGCGTCAGCAAATGTTCGGCACCGTAAATCTCAGGCGTCTCTGCCAGAACGCCGGTGCCGCCCTGCGCCACCAATAGATCACAAGCATACCCGAGGGCGGGGTTCGCGGTAATGCCCGACCACGCATCCGATCCCCCGCATTGAAGGGCCACTTTCAGCTCTGACGCCGGACAGGCAGTGCGGTGTGCCTGATCTGCCAGGGGCAACATTGCCGCTACTTTTTCAATGCCCAGTCCAACGGTGCGACGCAATCCTGCGACGTTCTGAATGTTCATGGTCTGGAATAATGGCCCCTGTTTCAGACCCCAGGCGTCAAGCAACCAGTCAATCTGGTTCATTTCGCAACCCAGACCCACCATCACAACGCCCGCATGGTTGGGGTGGCGCGCATATCCCCACATCACGCGCTGCAGAGCTTCAAATCCGTCTCCGTCTCCGGCCATGCCGCAGCCGGTGCCATGCACAAAAGCGGCAACACCATCGACATTCGGATACTGCGCCAAAATGTCAGGCGTGAAATGATCTGCAATCATCCGCGCGGCAGTGGCAGAACAATTCACGGAGGTGACGATCGCGATATAGTTCCGTGTTCCGACACTGCCGTTTTCCCGCCGGTATCCCATAAAAGTGTCACGCTGATCTATTGGGACCGGATCGACAGGGCGCAAGTCCGTTGAAAATTCATAGTCGGCATCGGTGTTTCGAAAGGCAACGTTATGGACGTGCACGTGATCTCCGGGCGCGATGTCCTGAGATGCGTAGCCAATGACTTGTGCGTATTTGCGGACCGCCGCGCCCTGCCCGATTGGCGCCGTGGCGACCTTGTGACCCGAAGGGATCAATCCGGTTGTTTCCACTGCCTCCACCGCAGCAAGTGCCGCGAGAGAACGGGTCGCGGTTACGACATTGTCGGACGGGTCAAGACGTACGTAATCCATGTGTTACCTTAGCTGCAAAATCGGCGCGCATGCGCCATGCCCGAAAATGGTAGGGCCGAAGGCGCACCCTCACAAGACAAAAATAAAATTCTCAATAATTTCGAGAACTCGATATTCTTTCGTGAATTCGTCTCTATAGTGGCACATGCAACCAGTTACGGGCCCACCTGCAAGAATGACTCAAGACGCCAACATATATGAAACGCTGCATGACCAACTGATCACCAATTGCTTTGCCCATGGTACCAAATTGCGTGCAGAGCAATTGCGCATTGATCTGGGATGCTCCGCCAGCACTGTCCGAGAAGCCCTGTTTCGGCTTTCCACAGTCGGGCTGGTGTCTTTTCAGGAACAACGCGGCTTTCGGGTGCCGGAACGATCTGTCCAGCTTATGGTGGAACTGACCCATTTGCGGGTGATGCTGGAAGGCGAAGGGGCCGCCCTGTCAATGCAACATGGTGGCGTCGCATGGGAAGCGCAGCTTGCAGCCGCACACCATCAACTCAGCCACATTGAGACCCGCATCCATGATAGCACCGACTCGTCCAACCTCGTCAGCTTATGGGCGCGCGCCGAACGGGGATTCCATGAAACCCTGATCTCTGCGTGCGGGTCCGAGACACTCAAATCCTTGCACGCGCAAATCTATGCAAGGTTCCGTCAACAATTGATGGCCGCGGACCGGAGTTTCGAATTCATTTCGGACAACATTCGCCACCATCAGCAAATACTTGAGGCCGCTCTGTCAGGGGACGCCGCGGTGACCCGTGCCAAAATCACTGACCATCTGGCCCGTCATGCAAAAGGCGCGACGGTCGCATGAGTCAGTGGTCAAGAAACAAAGGCTCACATATGTTGATGCCGAATGGGGAAAATATACATGTCAAAACAGAGGCTTGATGGAAAACGTGTCCTTGTAACCGCCGCAGGTCAGGGGATCGGCCGGGCGAGCGCTTTGGCCATGGCTGCCGAAGGGGCGCAGGTGTTTGCCACGGATGTAAATGCAGACGCGCTGAGCACCCTCACAGGAGTCGAAACCTATCCGCTTGACGCGCGCAGCGACGATAGCGTTGCCGAAGGGGTCGCACGCGCCAATCCCGACGTACTTTTTAATTGCGCAGGATTTGTGCATCACGGATCGGTGCTGGATGCCACGGACGACGAAATGGACTTTGCTTTTGATTTGAACGTGCGCTCCATGATGCGCACGATCCGCGCCGCCTTGCCCGGCATGCTGGATCGCGGCGCCGGTTCGATCATCAACATGTCTTCTGCCTGCTCAAGTGTGATCGGCGCACCGAACCGCTTTATCTACGGAACCACCAAGGCTGCCGTGATCGGTCTAACCAAATCTGTCGCCGTGGACTATGTCGCGCGCGGCATCAGGTGCAACTGCATCTGCCCCGGCACCGTGGAGTCGCCAAGCTGGCATGATCGTGTCGAGGTTCTGGGCCAGCAACTTGGCAGCAAGGAGGCAGCGCTGAAACAATTCGTAGAGCGCCAGCCCATGGGCCGCGTCGCATCAGCCGAAGAAATCGCCGCTTTGGTTGTCTACCTTGCAAGTGACGAAAGTGCGTTCACCACCGGGCATCCCCATATCATTGACGGAGGTTGGTCAGGCCAATGAGCAAGAAAATCGGAATCGAAGACCTGCGGTCACGCAAGTGGTTCATGAATCCGGACAACCCCGAGATGACGGCGCTCTATCTGGAGCGGTATCTGAATTACGGGCTGACCCGCGGTGAATTGCAATCGGGCAAACCCATCATCGCAATTGCGCAAACGGGCAGCGATCTCAGCCCTTGCAATCGTCACCATCTGGAACTGACCAAGCGCGTGCGCGATGGCATCATAGCTGCGGGTGGCACCTGCATCGAGGTGCCGGTTCATCCGATTCAGGAAACCGGCAAGCGCCCCACCGCGATGCTGGACCGCAACCTCGCGTATCTGTCTTTGGTCGAGACCTTGTTCAGCTATCCACTGGACGGTGTCGTACTTAACATCGGGTGTGACAAGACCACGCCTGCGCTGCTGATGGCTGCAGCAACTGTGAACATTCCAGCCATAGCGCTGAGCGTTGGTCCGATGCTGAATGGCTGGTTCAAAGGGGAACGTACCGGATCAGGCACCATCATCTGGAAAGCCCGCGAAATGCTCGCCGCCGGCGAGATCGACAATGACGGGTTTATGGATTTGGTAGCGTCCTCGGCGCCATCGGTGGGCTATTGCAACACCATGGGCACCGCGACGACAATGAACAGCCTCGCTGAAGCCCTCGGCATGCAACTGCCCGGATCAGCGGCCATCCCTGCCCCGTATCGGGAACGCGGCCAGATCAGTTATGAGACCGGAAAACGTATCGTCGAGATGGTCTGGGAAGACTTGCGCCCCTCGGACATCATGACCCGCAAAGCGTTTGAAAACGCCATTGTGATCAACTCCGCCATCGGTGGGTCGACCAATGCTCCAATACATCTGAACGGCATTGCGCGGCACCTTGGCGTGCCGCTGGATAATAACGACTGGCAAAAGATCGGCCATGATGTGCCGCTGCTCGTCAACCTGCAGCCCGCCGGTGAATATCTGGGGGAGGATTACCAGCACGCAGGCGGTGTGCCTGCCGTTGTGGGCGAGTTGATGGAAGCGGGATTGCTGCCCCATCCGGATGCAATCACGGCGAACGGCCAAAGCATGGGTGACAACTGCCGCAAGAAACGTAGCGAAGATACCCGCGTGATCAAGCGGGTCAGTGATCCGCTCAAGGCGCAGGCGGGATTCATCAACCTGACAGGTAATCTGTTTGACAGCGCCTTGATGAAAACCTCGGTGATCAGCCCGGTATTTCGCGCAACGTATCTGTCCGATCCGGACGATCTGAATGCCTTTGAAGGCCGTGCAATCGTCTTTGACGGGCCCGAAGACTTTCATCACCGCATTGACGATCCTGCTGAAAAAATTGATGCCCATTGCGTGCTTTTCATGCGCGGCGCGGGGCCAAAAGGGTATCCCGGCGGCGCAGAAGTCGTGAACATGCGCCCGCCCGCCTATCTGCTCAAGCAGGGGGTCGAAGCGCTCCCGTGCATCGGTGACGGGCGGCAATCGGGCACATCAGGCTCTCCGTCGATCCTAAATGCATCGCCTGAGGCGGCAGATGGCGGCGGCCTCGCCCTATTGCAAACCGGCGACAGAGTCCGGATTGATCTCAACACCTGCACCGCCGACATGCTCGTCCCGCTTGACGAACTGGCCGAACGCGCGCGTGCGCTGGTCGCAGACGGCGGCTATGGCATCCCCGACAGCCAGACACCCTGGCAGGCGCTATTTCGCGAGAAAGTCGGGCGGTTCGATCATGGTATGACGCTGCAAGGCGCCACAGAATTCAGAGACATTGCGCGCAAGCACATGCCACGCGACAATCACTAAAAAAGGGGAAGACTATGAAACTCGTACGCTACGGAGAGCAGGGCGCAGAGCGGCCCGGGCTGATGGATGGCGACACATTGCGCGACCTGTCAGGACATGTGGATGATATCACCGGTGCCATGCTGGATGATGAAACCTTGAATAAACTGCGCGCGATTGATCCGGCGTCATTGCCTACCGTCAGTGGCACCCCCCGCATCGGGGCCTGTGTTGGCAATATCGGCAAATTCCTGTGCATCGGTCTGAATTACTCCGACCATGCCGCTGAAACCGGCGCTGCAATTCCCGAGCATCCGATCCTGTTCTTCAAGGCGACCTCCGCCGTTGTAGGCCCTAACGACGATGTCGTCATGCCCCGTGGGTCCACCCATACCGACTGGGAAGTGGAATTGGGCGTGGTAATCGGCAAGGCGGCAAAATACGTATCGAAGGAAGAAGCGCTTGATTACGTGGCCGGGTATTGCGTGATTAACGATGTAAGCGAGCGGCACTTTCAGACCAACCTCACGGGTCAATGGACCAAAGGAAAATCCTGCGACACATTCGGCCCCACCGGCCCATGGCTGGTGACCCGTGACGAAGTAACCGATCCACAGAACCTCGCGATGTCGCTGGATGTGAATGGCAAGCGCATGCAGACCGGAAACACCTCGACCATGATCTTTAGCGTGGCTGAGATCATTGAACATCTCAGCAGGCTGATGACCCTGCACCCCGGCGATGTGATCACCACCGGTACGCCCCCCGGTGTCGGCATGGGCATGAAACCTGATCCTGTCTACCTCAAGGTTGGCGACGTGATGGAATTGCGTATCGACGGACTTGGACAGCAAAAACAAGGGGTTCGCCAGGATGCCTGATCTTTTACTGATTGGCGGCGCAACCGAGCAGATGGTGACGCGAATGGCAGAGAAATTCACCATCCACAGGTTGGCTGATGGCGGCTATCCAGCCGACAAGATCACCCATGTCTGCACAAACGGCCATGATGGCGTGAAGCCCGAGATCATGGCGGCACTGCCTAACCTCAAACATATTTCCTGCTATGGTGTTGGCTATGACGCCATTGACGCAGGCGAGGCCGTAAGGCGCGGGATCGTGGTGACCCATACCCCGAACGTATTGAATGCCGAAGTGGCAACGACGGCTGTTATGTTGTTGCTGGCCTGTTACCGTGAACTATTGCGGGATGATGCCTATGTCCGCACGGGAAATTGGGAAGCCAGGGGCGGTGCCCCTTTGACCCGCTCTGCCGACAACCAAACCATCGGGATCCTTGGTCTTGGCCGTATCGGGCAGGCGATTGCAGACAAGCTTGCCCCGTGGAATCCGAAAATCGTCTACCACAGCCGCACTCAAAAAGATGTGTCCTATGAGTATTATGATGACCTCACGGAAATGGCGGGGGACTGCGATGCACTGATTTGCATTACGCCGGGCGGGTCGTCGACAAACAAAATCGTAAATGCCGGGGTGCTGGCAGCTCTTGGACCGCAAGGCACCTTGATTAACGTTTCTCGTGGATCAGTCGTGGACGAAGCCGCACTTATTGATGCCTTGCAGTCAGGTGCGCTTGGCTGGGCGGGCTTGGACGTTTTTGAGGCGGAACCCCATGTGCCACAGGCGCTGCGTGATCTGCCCAACACGGTCCTGTTGCCGCACGTCGGCAGCGCGACAGTTGAAACGCGCGCGGCGATGGGCGGACTGACCGTGGACAATCTGTTACAGCATATCGACTCCGGAACGGTAATCAGCCCGATTCCAGAGTGTGCGGATATGTAGAAAATGGCGCTGGCGCAGAGTAGTCAGGGGTTCATCAGACCAGATCCCTCAAACTGTGTCGGGATCCCCGGCGGACGTCGGGTGGCCGATCTGGCACGTGGCACCGGCGTAACGTTCGACTGGCCACAACTTATCCCTAACGAGGTCACCTGATGCTTGCATTTGCTGCGGCGGTATTCTTCTTGATTGTGACACCAGGTCCCGGCGTTTTGTCGACGGCTGGTGTTGGCGCTGCCTACGGGTTTCGTAGCGGGCTTGGGTATGTTGCAGGGCTGTTTGTCGGCAACAATCTGGTGGCGATGCTGGTGATCTCGGGGGTCGCAGCGAGCGCTCTCGCGCTGCCATGGCTGCGCACCGTGCTGTTGATTGCGTCACTTGCCTATCTCTTGTGGCTGGCGTGGCGGATCGCCAGTGCGGGCGCGCGGGTCGGATTTATCAAGGCGGACTCGCCTCTGAATTTCTGGAACGGACTGGCCTTGCAGCCCATCAATCCCAAGGCCTACGTGGTGGGGACAACGCTGTTTTCCGGCTTTGCGTTTATGCCAGACAACCTCTGGCTCGAAACAGTGCTAAAGCTGTTGATCATGAACCTCATCTGGGTGCCGTTGCACCTTGGCTGGCTTGGTGCCGGTGTCAGCCTGCGCCGCCTTGACCTGAGCGCGCGGGCGCAGCGGATCGTGAATATCGCAATGGCCTTATCCATGCTGGTGGCTGTGGCCCTTGCGCTGCTGTCCCAAACCTAAAGCGATGCGGTGATCCCGCCATCGACATACAATGTATGTCCGTTCACGAAACTCGACGCCGCCGAAGATAAAAACACCGCCGCCCCGACCAGTTCCTCAACCTTGCCCCAGCGCCCGGATGGTGTGCGTTTGGCCAGCCAATCAGAAAAATCAGGGTCCGCCACCAATGCAGCATTCAACGGCGTTTCAAAATATCCCGGCGCGATAGCATTGCATTGCAGCCCGTATTTGGCCCAGTCCGTCGCCATTCCCTTGGTCAGATTACCCACAGCACCTTTGGTCGCAGTGTAGGGCGCAATACCAGGTCGGGCGAGCGCAGTTTGCACGCTTGCGATATTAATGATCTTGCCCTGACCACGCGGGATCATATGGCGCGCAACCGCCTGCCCCACGTGGAATACGCTTGCGACATTGGTTTGTAACAACCGCTCAAAAGCGTCCGGCGGAAAGTCTTGCAATTCTGCACGGTGCTGCATGCCCGCATTGTTGATCAGAATGTCGATGGGGCCAATGGACTCTTCAAATCCATCCACAGCGTCCCGGACCGCCTCATGATCCGTCACGTCAAATGCTAACGTATGGATAGTGCCTTCCAGCGCTTCCGCCGCTTTCGCCAATTTGGCTGGGTCCCGCCCGTTCAATACAACCTCGGCCCCTGCCGAAGACAGCCCTTTTGCCAAGGCAAAGCCAATCCCCTGACTTGATCCGGTGATCAGGGCCCGGTGGCCGGTGAGGTCGACCAGAGAGAGGCTCAGAGAACGTCCTGGGGCGCTGTTTGGAGAGTTTCGATACCTACCCGAGAGTTGTACACATTCAAAGCAAGACCGGACATGCGGGCGATCGTTATCCATGCAGAGCAGAATTTGCGGAACAAAGACCATGATGCAAAAGGGGCTTCTCGGCGTGGGACCGCAGACAGGCGATGACAGCGCAGATTGCGTTTGCTTGATATCGGCATCCAATTCCCGGCACCAATCGCAACATGGCGCTTGAGCGCCCGCTCTCTTGCCCTAGGTTGCACCGGTGAAGGCCTGAGCCCCGTTCACGCGTTGAAGTCTTGGAACAAATCGTAAAAATCGGGGAAATCGTGATTTTACCCTTTGGAGGATATGGCATTGGCCCATGGACATCATCATGTTGACCCCGATGCCGGGGACCGCCGCGTTTTAGCCGCCATCGCGGTCAATATGGGCCTAAGCGTAGCAGAAGTCATCGGTGGCATTTTGTCCGGTTCGCTTGCCTTGATTGCCGATGCCCTGCACAATTTTTCCGATGCAATATCGCTCATCATTGCATTTGGCGCACGGAAGATTTCCCGTCGAGCGCGCGACGAAAAAATGACCTTCGGCTATGGCCGCGTCGAGATCGTCGCGGCCCTTATCAACTATACCACCCTTGTCATCCTTGGTCTTTACCTGCTCTTTGAGGCCGCAACCCGGTTCCTCAATCCCGAGCCTGTCACTGGCTGGATAATTGTCGTCATCGCAGGCATCGCCTTGGCCGTAGACATTGTGACAGCCGCCCTGACCTACTCGATGTCAAAGAACAGCATGAATATTCGCGCCGCGTTCCTGCACAACGTCGCTGATGCCCTTGGATCAGTGGCAGTGATCGTCGCAGGAACACTGATCCTGCTCTATGACTGGCGGCTGATTGATCCCATAGTCACGATGTTGATCGCAGGCTACATCCTGTGGCAATCCATGTATGAAATAGGACCGGTCATTCGCATTCTGATGTTGGGTAGCCCACCTGATATCGAAACCGATGCAGTACTGGACGCCGTTCTGGAAATTGACGGGATAAGCGGGATTCATCACGCGCATTTCTGGCAAATGAACGAACACCGTGCGGCACTTGACGCCCATGTCGTGATCGAGAAGGGCCAGTGGGCACAAGCCGACGCGATCAAAGCTGCGGCCAAAAAGGCGCTACGGGACCGGTTTGAAATCGACCATACCACGCTTGAGCTGGAATGCGGACAACACGCCTGTCTCGAAACCTCCAAGTTCGGATAGTGTGAACCGGAATTGCTCGCCTTTAATCCAGCGCAGGCCAGCGACTTTCTGTGGATGTGTCCGTCAAAAATGCAAAGCGCGATTGACGAAGATGATCGGCCCCAGAAGCATGGCAACGCAGGTGATGAACCCGATAACGGGAACGATTGCCGGTACGATAAATATACCGTCCGGGGCCGGATCACCCCGCCATTTGATCCTCAAAAGTGAGAGATTTACCAAGATAAACACAACAAGCACAAATTGAGACGTGCGTTCCGCCAAAATACCGATCGGGAAAAACAACGCAAAGACCAAGGTGGATCCGGTCATAAGTACGGTGGCCAACAATGGGGTCCTCGTGCGCGCACTCAGGTGTGACAGAACCTTGGGCAAACGGCCCACATTTGCCATCCCATAGAGGATGCGTGATGCGAGGACGATCTGGATGACAACCCCGTTCAGAGTCGCCCCAATCGCGATCAGAGTGATCGCCCAGGGAGATATTCCGGTCAGCCGTTCAAAAAGCAGGCTGATTGGTGCGGTCGAACCGGCCAATTCATCACGCGGGAGGACAAGAACGGCAATAGCAGCAACTGAAAAGTAGAGCAGTGTTGCGATAACAAGGGTGATGAAGATACCCAGCGGCATATTGCGGGCAGGGTTTTCGGTTTCCTCGATGATGTTCACCATTCCGTCAAAGCCGATGAAGGCAAAGAATGCCAGCAGGCTTGTCAGCGCGATTGCGGTCAGCGCCGGAATGTCGGTAGGCGAGGGTATGACAGAGGGAAACGCGCGAATAATCTCTGGCTGCTGCCATAGACCCGCGATGACGACAATGATCAGACCGAAGACTTCGATCAGGGTAAGAATTGCGGCAAACCTGACAGACTCAACAATCCCCCAAGCGGCAATCAACCCGGTAAAAAGAACAGTAGCCGAGATGATCGACCACAGAGGTAAAGGCAAGAGCGTGACGATATAGCCCGCACAGCCGACGGCAATCGCCGCCGCTGAAACAACCGCTGCAATAATCAACAATCCACCGGTTATGACCGTCAGGGACGGTATCCCGAACGCGGCTTCGACGTAAGCTGCTTCCCCGGCGCTTTGCGCAAAACGGCCTGACAGTTCGCTAAAACTGCCTGCACTGAACAACATGACCAGAGCGGCCAACAAGAAGGAACTGGGGGCATAGATACCTGCCTGTTCTGCAGTGGCTCCGACGAGGACGTAAATACCGGCGCCGATTGTGACGCCCAGCCCGTAGAACACCAACAGCGGGAGGGTAATGGCACGCCTTAGTGTTGTAGACTCGACCGCTTCGGATGTGGAGAAGGTCTCGGATTCAATTCCCACTGTTGCGCCCTTCACCGGGCGGAGACGGCGGGATTTGCGTGCTGTGTTCCAATAGCGCACCTGTGCCCGATGCGCCGAATACAATCAGGGGACATCGGGCAGCTTCGAGCAGGCGGGCAAGATCAATCTGATTTCGAACAGGTCCGCGATCAATGTCCACCAGAACAGCAAGCGCATTTGTACGGGTGAGCGCACTCAGGCATTCATCAAACGTACCGTATTGATTTGAAGAGAGCGGGCCACTTTTGTCATGAACGCCAGTCTGCACAGAAGCTTCGATACATTCCGCATTAAATTTCTGTGACAGATTTCTGGACGTTTTGAGCATTTCGTCACTGCCGGAACCTGAGCCTGTAAGAAGGATGATTTTCCCCGGAATGTTGTGAATTTGACGATATCCGATGACAAGAATGTCCCAACCCTTTGCGGCGCGAAGCGACGTGCCGACAAGCTCTCCTTTCTCTTGTCCAAAGACCCAATTGGTCCCGGTCGGATCTGCAGCGCGCGCAAGAGAGCGCCGAAACGCGCGCGCATCGGCCATGGAAAGGGTGCGAACCTGCGAAAGACTTGGTGGCGACGTCATCAGGCCGCTCATCAAGACAATCCGTTGGTGAGGGATTTGGCAAGCCGCAAGTGTGTCCGGTTCTTCGACCAGCACGCCACCAAGACTGCTACAAAAGCTGCTTGCCAATCGCTCGACAATGCGCAGCGCCGCCGCGGCATCCGCAAAGGAGCCTGCACCGACAAGGATGCGCAGGCCCGGAAGGTCGGCCTTTTCCATCAATCCGGCCCCCCGTCACGGCTTTTCCCGTTCAGAGACCCGAAACTGCGCCGGGTTTCGGCAAAGCTGCGCAATTGTGCTTCGACCAGACCATTAATACTGGTTGCGGGGAATTGACCGCCACGGCCCCGACGACCCGCAGCCGTTCTCGTCAAAACCTCTATCCCCTGATCAATCGTCTTGATGGGAATAACCCGGAAGGTCCCCGCTTTGGCGGCCTCCACAACGTCACGGCGCAGCATCAGGTGTTCAACATTTGAAGCCGGGATAAGAACGCCCTGTTCACCGGTCAGACCTTGCGCCGCGCAGGTATCAAAGAAACCTTCGATCTTTTCGTTTACGCCGCCGATGGCCTGAACATCACCATTCTGGTTCACTGATCCGGTGACTGCGAGGCCCTGATGGATTGGGACACCAGAAAGAGCCGAAAGCAGGGCGTAAAGCTCGGCTGACGACGCGCTGTCTCCATCTATGCCGCCATAACTTTGCTCAAACACCAAGCTGGCATGTAACGACATCGGAACATCAAGAGCATATCGCGACGCAAGATAACTTCCCAAAATCAGCACACCCTTTGAGTGAAGGGGGCCGCCAAGCTCAACTTCGCGTTCGATATCTATCAGCTTGCCTGCACCCATACGCGTTCGTGCAGTGATGCGCGCTGGACGCCCGAAATGGGTTTTCCCGATTCCGACAACAGACAGACCGTTGATCTGGCCAACCGACCGACCCCTGGTATCAATCAGAATGGTTTTACGCGTGACAGCGTCCTTCATACGTTCCTTGATGCGGGATGCCCGACGCTCCGCCTGATAGGTCGCATTTTCAACGTCGTCTTTGGTGATCAGATCATGTTTCTGACCCGCAGCATAGAAATCAGCCTCCCGCATGACGTCTGTCAACGCGCCAAGCTCAAGCGTAAGTTTTGTGCTGTCACCCGCAAGCCGGACCGCGTGATCCAGCAGCGCCGCAACAGCTGCCGCTGTCATAGGTCTCAGATTCTCTCTTGTGGCGTAGCCCGCGATAACCTGCGCCAGCGCGCGCGTGTTTTTGGCGGTGCGGGGCAAATCATCTTCGAAATCGGCCTGAACCTTGAACAGCTTGTCAAATTCAGGATCAAGGAGTTGCAGCAACATGTGTAGCCGCCTGTCACCTACCAGAACGATCCTGACATCCAATGGAATCGGGTCGGGCTCAAGTGTCACAGTCGACGTCAGACTAAGACGTTCTGCCAATGATGTGATCGTGATGGACCGGCTCTGAAGACACCGCTTGAGAGCATCCCAGGCGTAAGGTTCGGTTAGAACCCGATGCGCATCCAAAATCAGATACCCCCCATTTGCCCGATGCAATGCGCCGGGTTTGATCAAGGTGAAGTTGGTAGAAAGCGTTCCCATTTCTGAGATGTTCTCGATCCGGCCCGTCAATTGATTAACCGATGGCAGATCTTCAGTCACAATGGGTGCAGAGGCAGGACCTGTCTTGTGGGAGACCATCACATTCACCGCGTAGCGGTCAAAATGCGGGTCTTGGTGATACTTGCGGATGACTTCAGGAAACGGGCCGTTGTTGGCGTCGGCAGTAGACACAAGAAACAGCTCGGCATTCGCAATCATGTCCATGCGCACTTGCTCCAGGTAAGAGCCGATGACCGGATTGTCCTCGAATTGTGCCTCGAGGTCTTGCACTCTCAGGGAAACGACCCGTTCAGCCATTGCGGCGTGCAATGCCTCAACTTTCACCCGATGCTCTTTTTCCAATTGCGGGCCTTGCTTCAGAATGCCCGCCAACTGTTCTTGCAAGGCTTCAATCTTTGAATCGATCTCTTCACGTTCTTTGGGCGGCAATGCCTCATAGATGTCCGGTTTGATCGGCTTCCCGTCCACGATTGCTGACAGCATGAACCCCATCGGCGTTCTCAACAAAGCAATGTTTTCCGCCTTTGCCCGTTCAGAGAATTCGGCAATTGGTTCTTCGTGTTTCTGCCCAAGCTCTTCCTCAATCGCGCGGCGCTGCGTTTGGTATTCTTCGGATTCAAACAGGGCAGGAATCTCGTTTGCCAGATCATCTACCAGATGCTGCATGGCCAGTTTCAGGGCTGCAGCTGTACCCGATACCAGCTTCATCGCGTGCGGCCTGTGCGGTGCATCAAAATTGTTGACGTAGACCCAATCGCAAGGGACCGGGCGCGTTACTGCTGCCTCTGCCAACAATTGCGCAACTGCAGTGTGACGCCCCGTGCCTTCACGACCCAGAACGTAGAGATTGAAATCTTTGTGGTCGATGTTTGCCGAAAGCTTGATCGCGTCAATGGCACGATCCTGGCCAGTGAACCCCCGCGCAGTCTTTAGCGAAGCTGTTGTATCAAACCCGAGCGTTTTGGGATCGCATTGCACGCGCAAACGCTTGAAAGGCAAGCCACCGGGAAGCTCTAATTCATTGGGAGATTTTCGAGCCATGCCCTTATCCTGAAGATCGGCAGGTTGGAGGGTTTGAACGCCAACAATTCCGGTGACGCCAGGTACACACCTTGGAGTGTCCTGTTTGGCTGCCGCATGCAGCAGCCACCAAGGATAGGATAAACGCCAAGACGATCACTGAAGCCATAAGCATCGGACGAGACCTTTTCTGATTCTTTGCAAACTATCGCAGACTTGGAGCCTCGCTTGATTGATGCGCATCAATCGTCTTTTCAGCATGATTTCGGAGCGCAAATGAAAAGTTGAGATCATAGGATCAATCGAACGTGACATGCTTCAATTGATAGTCGTCAATTCAGCAAGGCGACAATCAGCTAGGTACGCGACATGCATCGCGAAAAATGCGCCTGTTGAAATTTGGAGGCAGGTGTCTGACACCCCATGTGTGATTGAAAGGACAACAGATAATGCAAGACGCAGTCAAATTGACCTGCCTGTCCTGCGGGCAGGCCAATCGGGTCCCCGCTGGAAAACTTGAGGCAGGTCCAAAATGTGGAAAATGCGGTGCCATGCTGGTTGGCGGTGATGTCGCGGAAATCAGCGACCGAAACCACGACAAAGCAACCCAAGCCGATGACCTGCCGTTGATCGTAGATTATTGGGCACCATGGTGTGGACCATGCAGGATAATGGCACCCGCATTTGCAGCGGCAGCAAAAAAGCTACGGTTCAAAGCGCGGTTTGCCAAGATCGACACCGAGCAGTTTCCCGCCATTTCCCAACGCTTGCAGATCAGGGGTATTCCCCTGCTGATCCTGTATGCCAAAGGCAAAGAAATCGCGCGACTGTCCGGTGCCAGACCCGCAGAAGATATCGAAGCGTTCGTGCGCCAGCATATGTGATGCAGGGCGTAGCGTTGTTGCGCATCGCCGAAAATTGCAAGTCATTGCCATTGATGTCGATCAATTCTGTTGTCTGCTGAATATCCTACTTTCTAGTCTGGAGCAAAACCAAGGACAGAAAATGACAAACTCAAACACGCACCCCCCCGCTTGCGACCCTCCGGCGGAAGCCCCAATGCCCAGTGACCCGGATCAGGATCCATCCATACCGGAAAACCCGCAGCCAACCGATCCGGCTGAAAGTCCCTTTTCGCCAGAAGACCCGGAACGCGACAATCCGCCTGAAGACCCGGAGCCAGATCCCTTTGATGAAGGTAATTTCCCGATCTAGAATTCAAGTTCGGACAGCGTCTTATCAAGTGAGGCAAGGGCCGCTTTCACAGGTCGCGCAAACGGACAACCTTGCGCGAAACAGGGATGATGGAGATCCCGCATGCAGTCCTAACCGGCTTTCCCCTTGATAAATCTCAACGCGACTCCAACTGTTTCAGACCAGTGTGATCC
>JBARUV010000063.1:0-8025 GCA_049645905.1 Sulfitobacter sp. | reverse complement strand
TTGCCCAATCGCCCGTTCGGTTCATCGCAATCGCCGGCCAGCACACTTGGTCCGCAACCCGGCAATCCCGCTGGTTCATCCAGCAGTGATTACCGTGATGGTCACAATAGTCGTGATCTGCCATCTTGGGCACGCGATGATCACGACGAAGATCCGGACGGAATAGTGTCGAGAATACGCGGTGCGACATCCGATGCACAGGAAAGTGTTGCGGGAGCGGCCTCGGCAGCGGGCAAGAACGCCCGCGAGGCCGGGTCTACAGTCGCCGATAGCGTGAAAGGCGCTGCTGGTGCGGTGTCCGACACAGGCAAATCCGTAGCAGAAGGTGCGCAAAACCTCGCATCCGCAGCCTCTGACCGCGCGGCAGCGTTGAGAGAACGGATAGCCCAAGGCACCGAGAACCTGAGCGAAGAAGCACGAAACCGTGTCATCGCAGCACGGGAAAGTGCACTCAAGGCTCGTGATGCTGCTGCATCTTACACCCGTCACGGTCGGGATCGCGCCGTTGATATCTTTGAAGAACAGCCCCTGATCGCTGGTGCGCTCGCAGTGGCCGTCGGTGCGGCCCTTGGTGCGGCGTTGCCGCGCAGCCGGATGGAAGATCAGTATTTCGGCGAGCAAAGCGATCAGTTGATGGAAGAGGCTGAACGTGTTTTTGAAGAAGAGAAACGCAAGCTCGGAAAGGTCGTTCATGCCGCAACCGATGAGGCAAAAAAGGTCGTGAGCGAGGCCCGAAATGACGCTGATGACGTCGCCGCGACTGCAGTAGAAAAGGCAAAATCGGCGGGCAAGCGGGTTGCCGATGCCGCAGAGGCCGAAGCTGACAAGCAAGACATAGGCACCGTGGGAAAATCCTAGATTTTCCCTACAGCCCCTTTCCAGCCCGCGCTTGATGTGCGGGCTGGAACTTTTATAGGAGATCCCGCCAATGGCCCGTGGCAGAAACGCCGACGCCCCAACCGAAATTCCAGCAAAGGGTTGGAAAGACATCGCTTTGCGCGTGAAGGATGCAATGTCCTCCGATCATGTCGGGCTGATTGCTGCTGGCGTCGCGTTCTATGCGTTACTTGCAATCTTTCCCGCGATTACCGCGCTTATGGCCCTGAGCGGTCTGGTGCTGGAACCCGCGCAGATAACAGCGCAATTGCAAACATTCGCCGAGATGATCCCGGAAGAAGCTGCCCAAATTATTCTGGATCAAGCGGTGGCCGTTGCCGGTTCGGAACAAGGGGGGCTGGGTGCGGCATTCATTATCGGTCTGCTGTTGGCGATCTATTCTGCTTCAAGAGGCATGGGCAGCCTGATGGAAGGGCTGAACGTTGCCTATGACGAGGATGAAACGCGCGGGTTCATACTCAAGACAGTCTGGACCCTTGGCTTAACCATATTTTTGATCGTCGGTTTGATGCTGGGTTTACTCGCCGCTCTGGCGGTGCCGGCGATACTTAGCTTTGTCGCGCTACCCGATTGGCTGGAAACATTACTTTCGTTGTCCCGCTGGGTCATTCTGGCACTGATGACGGTGCTCGGTCTGGCGGTTTTGTATCGCTACGGCCCGTCCCGCGACGATGCTGAGTGGAAATGGCTCTCGCCGGGAGTCGTCGCTGCGTGCGTGATATGGATCGTCGCGTCTGTTGGTTTCTCTATCTACGTCAGTAATTTCGGAAGCTACAATGAATCCTTCGGCAGCATGGCAGGCATTATCATCTTGTTGATGTGGTTGTGGATTTCGGCATTCATCGTGCTGCTGGGGGCAGAGCTCAATGCCGAGATGGAAGCGCAGACATCTGCCGATACCACCGTGGGGCCTGAAGAACCAATGGGGACGCGCGGTGCTGAAAAGGCGGATAATCTGGGTAAATCCGATCGTCAGTCCTGACCGGACATTTTGCGCGGTCAGGACCATTTTCGGGGCTATTGGCAAGGAACCATATTGAGGGATCAGTTGCCTTTCAGCGGCAGGTCGAGGAAAAACCGGACCATTTCAGCGCTGGCGTCAGGTCCCGTGATGTCAGCGTAGGAACCAGCGGCGTTACCGCCGGACCATGCGTGGCCCAGACCGTCAATGCGCCAGTACTCCATGATACTTTCACCATTTGCGGACAGGGACGTCGTGCGCTCGTATTTGCGGCCGTTGGTGGTGCCGTCATCCAGCACTTCGGTTCCGGCAGGCCGCGCATCATCCGCGATGCGCTGGCCATTGGCTGCGTTGACAGTGCTGTCACTGGTCCCATGGAACACAATTGTCGGAACGCGATGGGTCGGGGCAGGGGCTGGTCCGGACGTGTTTCCGCCCATTGCCGCAAAGGCGGAGGGCACGTCATGGGCAGCCTTATAGGGCAGGCCGGAATGGGCGCAGACCGCGGCAAAGACTTCGGGATATGTGCGCCCCAGGATCACCGCCATAGCGGCCCCTGCTGATAGCCCCGCCACAAACGTTTTGCCGTCTGGAATGTCGTGCTCGCGCTGAAGCTGCTGGGCCAATCCCGCCAGTATCGCGGGTTCACCTGCGTTCCTGTCTTGATCCGCAGGACCAAACCAGTTCCAGCAGGATTGCATGTTGGCGCCCCGCGACTGCGCCGGATAGACGACAATCAGATTTTGTTCCTCGGCTATCCGGTTCATGTCGGTGCCGTTTGCAAAGTCAACGGGTGACTGGGTGCAGCCATGCAACATCATGATCAGGGCCGCAGGCTTGTCCGATTTTATGCTAGGTATGTAAACGCGGTATTCCCGACTTCCTGAAGCGCAGGAAAATGTGCCTCGATCAAACCGCGCGCCTTCGGG
Organism: Sulfitobacter sp.; assembly: GCA_049645905.1. Taxonomy (GTDB): domain Bacteria; phylum Pseudomonadota; class Alphaproteobacteria; order Rhodobacterales; family Rhodobacteraceae; genus Sulfitobacter. The sequence continues at coordinate 5,238 of JBARUV010000063.1, read as the reverse complement.
CAACGTTGGTTCGGTTGGCTCATTGATTGCCAGACCGTGCGCAGGGATTTTCGACGCCAAGCTGGCAAGTGTTTCAGCCAGTCCCTGGCGCTTTCCAAGCTGTCCCATGTCCGGCATCTTGAAGTGCGCGGACGGTAACTCTGTCGTTGGTTTCATGGCATGCGCGCCGTTTCCAGCCAGTGAAGACTGGATCATCTCGGTGGCGGCCGCAGGGTTTCCCGCGCGCACAAGTTCAGTCGCCCGGCGTAACGCCGAGGTAAAGTCAGGTTTCATCTGTTTATCCTTTGAAGACGTTGTTAGGTGATGCGTTCTGCGAGTGCTTTCTTGACGTCCGCGCTGGCCTGCAGGGCGCCCAGCACGTTGATTGATCCGATCGTCGCAAGTGCAAGCTCCGGCGTCACATCGCCGGCGATCCTCGCAAGGCCGACGACCTTGATATGCAACAGTTCGTTTGCGGCTTGCACAGCTTCCAGATCTGCCACTGTATAATCGCGCAGTCCCAGTTCCATTGTGTGTCGGTCTAATGTTTTCGACACGGTTTCGGATTGATTTTCCAGCTGGTTACGGATTGCCGTCCTGATGAAGTCGCTGCGATTGGAGAAGAACCCCTCCTGTACCAGCAAATCGATACGGCCCAGATCCACAAACCCGAGGTTTATGGTGATTTTCTCATTTTCGGGAAATTTTCCCCTGATCGGTCTGACGTTGTCCATTTTGTTTCTCCATCCATGTGGATGGTATATGGCTGTTGGTTCGTCATATGCAAGGGTTGTTTCAGAAAAGATGACCAATTGGCACACATCGCCTTGATGTGGACCCGAAGGAGATACGCTCCTGCGTAAGACATGCCGCTTATGAACACATACCGCGAGATTGGGGGTGTTTAGGAGCAGACAGTCTCAAGGGCACAGCTGTCATTGGATTGGCGATCTGACCGGCCACCTCAGGCTCTTCTGGGAATAAACCTTACGGCTTCGATCCCCAGTAACACTGCAATGTGGACATAGGCCGTGAGCGGATCAAAGGCGGAAATCGTCCAATGGACGAAGGTGAGAACAGCGGCGGCATAGACCAGCCGCTGCAACCGCTTCCAGTTCTGCCGCAGCTTGCGCACAAAGAAATCATTACTGATCGCCGCAAGGACACCGAATATCAGGATCGCAATCCAACCGGCCGCCAGCCAGAATTCCTGTGCCTCGGCGAGGATCCGCCCAATCTCGGCCTTTTGCACCAGATAGACAATTGTGTGGAGCAGCCCGTAAAGGAAGGTCGCGATTCCAAAATCCCGGCGTCTGCGCAGCAGAAACCGGGTGGGGCCTGTCGCCCCGAATACGCGTCGAAGGGGCGTGACTGCCAAAGTGAGGATCAAAAGTTGTGCGGACCATAGCCCGCTTTTTGAAACCACCTGACCGTATGTCCAGAAATCGCTCTTCCAGGCGAGAACCAGAAACAGTCCGGGCAAAGCAAGCAGCAGCCACAAGGTGTATTGAGATGCCAGACGGGTCATCTTTGGCTACGGCTAGTCGTCTAAGCTGACGTAGGATCGAAGACGCGTGACCTCTACCTCATCCACATATTTTCCGATCTCGCGGTTGAACTGTTCAAGGTCTTTGTAGGGCCGGTATTCTTCAAATTCACGGATCATTCTGCCCGACATGCCGGGTATTATGGCGAGCTCGTCGCGGGTTGCGGTGTTTAGCTCGACTGGCAGAAACAGCCGCTCATAAAGAGCCACCCGTTCGTCATTTTCAACGAGTTTGACCATCAATGCATCGAATTCCGAGGTTCGCTCAAACGGCCGGGCGTCCAGTATTGCTTTGGCAACATCCGGTGACAAAGTATCCAATTCCGCCAGTTCTGTCGCCGTAACTGTATTCGGATTGAGCCGCACCGTGCCGTCTTGTGCCGCTGCCGCGTGCCCTAAAAATGCTATCGCCGCCAGTAATACCGCCGTACGCGAAGTAAGAGCTCTCCAAAAATACGCCATGTTTGAATCCTTTCGGGGACTGTTTTTATCGTACACGGGTTATACGTTTTTGTTGGGAGATTCCGTCGGGCCTGATCGGAAAATTATGCTTGGCCTCTCGTGTCGGCAGCCGTTCGAAGACCATCGAAGCACTTCTGTTCCTTCAATCAGTGCATTTTCCGAAATCGTTAGAGTGGCGTAAAATTGCTTACCTTACGTAGGGGCAACATTCTACCTTGAATGGAATCAGTCTGCGTGGAAAACTCCGTAGCTATTATTAATTGCCATTTTTAAATCTTATTCGAGAGAGTATTTGCCATGCCAGATATTGAAATACGGCTTCCTGACTTTACCCCCATGATCTGTTTAGCTGCCTGCGCCATCGGCCTGAGCGCGAGCAATGTCTTTGCGCAGGATATCGCCGAACCACCGCAGCGTGCCGCAATGGTCAGGCCCAGCCTGCCGGAGGGCATGGCCCCAGACACCTTGCCGATGCTGAGCATGGATAATAGTGCCTCCGCTTTGGAGGAAGTGGACCTCTGTGCCGGAGCGGACGTGTGTTACGATCTTTCGCTGCGTTACGTTGACGGCCAGCTGCGCAATCCCGCCTTTCCGGCCAGCGATCCGAGGGGTTTTGACGATGTGCGCTTGCGCGCTTACGCGGGGCTTGTCCTTGGCGAAGACAACGCCCCTGTTTCACAGAGCAACGTCTATGTCGCGCCGGTGGTTGAGGTCGCGCCGGGGGATACCTTCCGCCTGACTTTCGAGAACCAGCTGCCGCGGGCGCAGGATATGGTCCTGCCGGGGGAGGATGCGAGCGGCAATCCTCTGCGCTGCACCGGTGAACCGGAAGATCACAACCAACCGCATTGTTCGCAATTCAACCTCACCAATGTGCACACGCACGGGCTTTGGGTCAGTCCATTGGGGAATAGTGACAATGTGCTGTTGACGGTCAATCCGGGAATCCGGTTCACCTACGAATACAACATTCCGAACGACCACCCTGCGGGCACCTTCTGGTATCACGCGCATCGGCACGGTTCTACTGCACCGCAGGTGTCGAGCGGTATGGCCGGCATTCTGCTGATCCGTGGCAATCGCCAGCCGCGACTTGGTGCTCAGGGCTGGGCAGTGGCCGGTGATATCGACGTCATTCTGCCGCGTCCCGAGGTTGCAGAGGAGGAGAACACCGTCACCTTTCCCGAACGCACGTTCCTTTTCCAGCAGATCGCTTATGCCTGCCGCTGGACCCGCAGTGAAGTGGACGCGCTGCAAGCGGACGGCACCCCGGAGGCAGATTTGCCGACGGTAGGATCTATCAAGTCTGACGACAACGGCTGGTTCTGCGACGAGGACGACGTTGGCATGGTCGAACCGGGGCCCGGCAACGCTTTTGATCAGGTCGGTTTTGGCAGCTGGCCGCGTTCGGGCCGCCACACCGCGATCAACGGTGCGATCCAGAAGGAACAATCCGGTGCGGTTGCCGGTCAGGTCGAACGCTGGCGGCTGATCCACGGCGGGGTTCGCGAAACCATCGGCCTGCAGGTTCGCAAGGTCGAGAACGGCACAGGCGCTGATTTGCGTGCGCGCTTGCAGGATGGGGAAAACGGAAACAGCCGCGCGGCCATCGCCGAGACGGTAGAGGAACTCTGCTCGGGCGCTCCGCTGGAAGTGGTGCGCATTGCCACGGATGGTCTCGTCCGGCCCGACCTTCTCACCAGCACAGAACTGCTCTTGCAGCCGGCCTATCGCGAGGATGTGCTTGTGAACTTCCCGTCCGAGGGCACCTATTGCATCGTCGATGCCGCAACGGCTTCGGCGGGTGAAATCAACCTCAACGACAACGACACGGCGCTTCTGGGTTTTGTGGAAGTCGCCGCAGCGCAGGGGCCATTGGTGGGCAACGGCGGTGCAGATCATGTGATGGCGATGCTTGAACAATCCATCTCGGAAACGATCGAGGACGAGGCGGTGCGCGATTTCATTCTTGAGGATCTTGCCGAAGGACGGCTCGACGCGTTTGTGAAGCACCGCGATATTGCGGAGCATGAAGTCTCGGGGCAGCAGACCGTCGGGTTCAACATCCAAGGCGGACCGCAATTTGTGATTGGCCAAATCGCGCCAACGCATGTCAGCAACGGCGCTCCCTTCGCGCTGGTGGAACAGGCATCCTACGAAGCGACGCGGCTTGATCGCGTGCTGCCTCTGGGCGGTGTGGATGAATGGACGCTCACGTCCTTCGGGGGCGGCGGGCACCCGTTCCATATCCATGTGAACCCGTTCCAGATCGTCGAGGTGATGAAATATCTGCCGGATGCCGGATGTGCCTCTGGCGCGGAGGGCGCGCGTGGCTGCGATATCAATCCGAACGATCCTTCGACCTACCTCGATGTGAGCGGTGCCGGCAGTGTCGAGCCCCAATATGCGGGTTTGAAGGGCGCGTGGAAGGACACGCTCTTTATCCTGCCGGGGCATCTGGTGAAGTTTCGCACCCGATATGAGCGCTATATCGGCGACTTTGTGATCCATTGCCATATCCTCGATCACGAAGATCAGGGCATGATGCAAAACATCCGCATCGCCCTACCTGACGGTTCGGGTGGATTTGACCGGCCAATGACCGAGCACGGCGCGGACCACGGTGGCTGAAGGCCCCGAGGACGCCGCATCACCGAACGCCATCGTGGACGGTGATGCGATCTGGATCCGCTTGCCCCGTGACCTGCTGCGGGGGGCTGCGGCAGCCACGGAGCATGCGGCAGCCACGGAACATACGGGACCGGATGCCGCGAGCGCCGAAGCCGGGAGTCTGGCCGCGCCGGGGCGCTATCTGGGACAGGATGGCACCGATGCCCGGATGGAGTTGCGGCTGGCCGACGAGACGGTCAGCGGTGATGTTTTCCGGGGGCCCCCCGAGTCAGAGCGTTGGCTCGCCTCCTTCCGGACCGAGAAGGGGCAGAATCTCGCGGCGGGAGAGGCACTTGCCGTTAACGCCATAGGCCAAACTGGCGCGTGGGCCGGGGGGCTGCTGGTGCTGACACCGCAGGATGATGCACTGGACCTGACGCTCACGCTCGACGCGCCGCTCGACGGGCTCCCGCTTAATGCGCCCATTCGCGCCCGGACACGCCGCGACGGAGATCTCGTGCGCCGGATTACACTGGAACTGGAGACAGAGGCGGGCGTCGCCCCCGCTGCCGCGGTCGAACACGGGGGTACAGCACAGCAACTGGGCAGCTTGCTTGCCAGCGCAGGAATTGCGCTGGACG
>JBARUV010000062.1:0-2940 GCA_049645905.1 Sulfitobacter sp. | reverse complement strand
CCCTTTGACACGGTCTCCGGGCGTAAGCCCGTCTGCTTCGACCACAAAATGCGTTTCCTGCATGTAAATTCGGATGGGCCGCAGTGCCCGAACGGATCCAAGACCGGCTTCCAGACCGGGCAAATTGGAATCCTGATAGAGACCGGACATGGCAATATCGTTCTCGACATCAGATTTTGCCTGCCCGTCGCCTCCAAACCGTACCCACTGTGCGGCACTGTGGTTCACAGTCCAGCGGTCAGTTTCACCGTCACCGTTCAGATCAGCGATGCCCGCATCGAAGACGTTGTAGATCGTAAAATCTTCTACAGGCTCAAAGGCTTCGGATGTCGGCAGTTTTTGCTTGGGATCATATAGTAAAATCGTTGCCAGAGCGATGACGCAGGCAAGCAGGAGGATGGAAGGCCAGCGTATCATCGGGAAATTTCCTGCGAATTTACAGCAACGCTCTTATTGTTTTCATAAGCCGCGCCCGCGCGCAGAAAAGTCCTATCCACCCAAGAAAGACGCCCTCCCGCAAGTATCTTAGTCTTTTTCCGCCCCTGTACCCGCGTTTTCAATATACTGGGATCAATGTCTACGCCGCAATATTGTGCGATTTCGTTAAGATCCGCAGTCCCCTGCGTCAGTTCTTCATAAGAAATAATCAGGCCGCCGGTTTGTCTGGCGATTTCCGGAAACTGTTTCAGAAGTCGCTGCCGGTGCCGCGCAAACGCAAAGGGCGTAAATGCTGGACGGGATGGCCATGTGGCATACCAGTTCATGGACGGTGAAAAACTCTGATAGGACCGAAACGCATCTTCAACATCACGGTGAATCATCAAGAATTTGGCATTTGGGAATAACCATTGCAGAAAGACCGCTTCTTCAAGACCAAAGCGGACCTCTTTCAAACCCCATCGTTCTGCACCCCTTGCATTCGCAGGATCCGAAAACATACGGCACAACATCGCTTTCAGGGCTTCCCTGAAATCCGGTAGGGACGGGTAAAGGTTTGCAATCCAACTGGCCGTAAGATTGTCCGGATCATGCTCGGAAATAAAATACTCCTCCGGTGGCCAATCCTGTGTCACCGGTCGTGGCAAGCGCGACAAAGTCTGGATAATTCCGCACAAATCATAAGGTTCTCCCCAAATCAGTGTTGCGTGGTTCGAACAGAGCAGACGTTGCAACAAGGTCGATCCAGAACGCCATCCAGCAGAAAAAATGAAGATCGGGCTGTCATCTGAAGCCGCCGGAGGTGTCCGCTTGGCCAATGCGGCAAGACCGTAAAGCGGTGCTTTGACCAATGCCCGTGTCTGTATTCTCTGCCGTCTGGCCACTCGGGTTCCGATGAGGCTTTTCAAAATAGTCTTCACATACAGCATTTAGACGGACCCGAAAGATTAACACCTACGTGTGATCGGATAGCACATAAAACCTATGCTCACGCGAAAATAAAGGCGTCATCAATATAGGTCAGTTGAAGATAACTTTCGACATCTTGACGTTCTGCCTCATCAAGCGCGCGATCATAGATCAGAACTGCCCCGATTTCGATTTGGCTTTCGCCCTTACCTCGGATCTCCTCACCCAAGGCAAGGCGCTGTAGGTCGGTATTGAACGCATGGCTGCCGCTGTCGATCAGTCCACCGTTCAGATAGTGGTTGAACACGTCGTCATCCAGTACCACCGACTGCACAAGCCAGCCCGGGCTCACCGCATCGATGCCCGAATCGAAGTCATTCGATCCGCCATAGCCTTGCACCGACAGGCCTTCATTATTCCAGCTCGACACCAGACCAAAGGTTTGGTTATTCGCTCCGTCCCCGTAAGCTACACCTGCTGAAATCCCTTCGTGGTCCAGATAATCGACCACAAAGAAGATCGTCCGGTCCGCATTGCCAGCAGACAGACCGTTCAGCGTATCGGTAGCGTTAACCCTTTCCAGTAGATCGCCTGTGCCATCAAAGACAATTGCCGCTTGACCCGTTGGCGTGGCGTTTTGAACCAGCGTTGGATCACCTTTCGACACAAGGTCGTTGCCCCGACCAGACCCGTCCAGCCAGCCGGAAACGGTATTGCCGGCGCCAAGACTGACATTCTCGCCAGATTCATACGCTGCAACCAACCCGGCGGTCACCGGAACGCCCTGCGGGCCGCCCACTGAAAGGGTCACGGTGGCACTGTCACCGCCGGTCACCTGATAGCTGAAGCTGTCCGTGCCGTTGAACCCGGTATCCGGCGTGTAGTTAAAGCTGCCATCTGCATTGAACGCGAGCGTTCCATTGGACACGCCGCTCAGAATACTGGCGGTGAACGGATCGCCTTCAGCATCTGTATCATTAAACAACACACCGGTTGCGGCATTCACCACCAGTGCCGTATCCACTGCCGTCGCGTAGGCGTCATCCACCGCATCAGCCAGATCCTCGACCGGTGTTCCGGTCAGGCTGACAGTTGCATCATCGACCCCGCCTCTGCCGTCACTCAACCGATAGACGAATTCGTCCACGCCGTTGTAATTTGCATCGGGCGTGTAATTGAACGTGCCATTGGCGTTCAGGACAAGCGTACCATTGCTGACATCGCTGACCAGCGACACGCTCAGAGCGTCGCCATCAGGATCGCTGTCCACACCGTTACCATTATCCGCCAGAACGCTCCCGGCCAGAGCCGTGTCTTCGACAAAACTCGCCGCATCGTCGGCAGCAACTGGCGCACCATTGTTCGGGTCGGTGATGTATTTCGTCTGCAGGAAGTCTTCGACCTGTTGGCGCTCAGTCGCCCCAAGCGCCCGATCATAGATCAGGACGGCGGCGATGTTCATTTCACCTTCGGCAGCCCCTTTGATATGGGCACCCAGTACCAGTTTGGTGAGTGTGGTGTTAAACGTATGGGTGTCGGTATCGATCAGCCCCCCGTCGAGATATTGCGACAGGACATTGCTGCTCAGCACGG